>JBJEDP010000343.1:0-2639 GCA_051872175.1 Candidatus Limisoma sp. | reverse complement strand
CGGCGCTTTCGATTTAAGCTATTTGCGAACCGTTCCGAATATGATTGTCGCATCGCCGATGAATGAGCATTATCTGCGCAACTTGATGTATACGGCGCAACTGCGCACGAAACATCCGTTTGCAATACGTTATCCCCGCGGAAATGGTGTGCTCACCGATTGGCACAACGAATTCGAATCGCTGGAAATCGGCAAAGGACGAAAACTGTCGAGCGGAACCGGCATTGCAATCGTGTCAATCGGTCCGATTGGCAACACCGTTGCAAAAGCCGTTGCAAAAGCCTCTGAGAAAGGCATTTCCGTAGCCCACTACGATATGATTTTCCTCAAGCCCATCGACGAAAGCATCCTTGAAGAAGTTTGCAAAAACTATTCGCAGATTATCACTGTCGAAGACGGCACGATTGTCGGAGGCTTGGGTTCTACTGTCGTGGAATGGATTAACGACCACGGCTACAAAACTCGTGTCAAACGCCTTGGCATCCCCGACAGATTTATCAGCCAAGGCACGGTTAAGCAACTCCACTCTATTTGTGGAATCGGTTATGACGAAATTCTCCAATCAATTTTGGATTTATCTAAAGAAAGGCAATGAAGATTATTATAGCAGGAGCGGGAGAAGTAGGCACTCACTTGGCAAAACTCCTATCAAAAGAAGGTCAAGACGTAATTCTAATCGATTCGGACGAGAACAAACTTCACGTTGTCGATTCGAACTACAATCTTATGACCCAAACAGGAAGTCCCACGGCTTTCAAGACGCTGAAAACGGCAAACGTCAAAGATACGGACCTCTACATTGCTGTCACTCCGTTTGAAACGCGCAACATCGTGTCGTGTTCGATGGCAAAAGGCCTTGGCGTACGAAAAACGGTTGCTCGTATCGACAACTATGAGTTCCTAAAACCGGATTACATTCCCTTTTTCAAAGGAATCGGCGTCGACGAACTCATTTATCCCGAATATTTTGCTTCAGCCGAAATGGTTTCGGCAATACGCAACACGTGGGCTCGTAATTGGTTTGAACTCTACGACGGCGAGCTGATTCTTATCGGCGTCAAGCTTCGCAGCAATGCGCAGATAATCAACATTCAACTCAAAGAATTGGCACTGAAAAGCCACAACTTCCACATCTCGGCGATACGTCGCAAGCACGAAACAATTATCCCGCGAGGCGACGACCACCTTGAAATAGGTGATATAGCGTATTTTACGACGAAGAAGGAATTCGTTTCGCAAATCATCGAACTTTGCGGAAAGAAAGTGACCAACGTCAAGCGCGTAATGATTCTCGGAGGTAGCCGCATCGGAGTGCAACTCGCACACATGCTTGGCGACTCTTATAAAATCAAAATCATCGAATTGGATAGCAAAAAAAGTTTCAAACTTGCTGAAAGAGTTCCGGAAAACACCACCATCATCAACGGCGACGGCAGAGACATCGAACTGCTTCAAGAAGAAGGCATTGCCGACTACGATGCGTTTATCGCACTCACCGACAGTTCCGAAACAAATATTCTGGCATGTTTGACAGCTAAAGAGTTTGGCGTGTCAAAGACTATTGCAGAGGTTGAAAACATCCAATTCATACCAGAAGCCGAGAACCTTAACATCGGCACAATCATCAACAAAAAGTTGTTGGCAACGAGCAAGATTTTCCAAATACTTCTCGACTTCGACTCGTCGAATGCCAAGTGTTTGGCGCTGACCGACGCGGAAGTTGCCGAATTGGTTGTCAAACCAGGCTCGAAGGTTACCAAAGCACCGGTTAAAGATTTGAAATTGGCAAAAGGCATGACCATAGCCGGACTTATTCGCGACGGTAAAGGTATGCTGGTTAGCGGTAATACACAAATCGAAGCCGGCGACCACGTCTTGATTTTCTGCTTGTCGGGAGCTATTCATAAAGTTGAAAAATTCTTCAATTAGCAATTTGATGATTTATTCAAAGCGAGAACATATTAATTTTAACGTCACCCTCCGACTCCTTGGGTTATTGTTGTGCATCGAAGCGGCATTTATGCTTGTTCCGACAATAACTTGCATCGTCTATGGCGAACTTTTTGACTTTTATCAATTCCTTATTTCTGTAGGAATTACTGCCGGAGTCGGGCTGCTGATGGTTGTATTTACTTCACAGAATAATAATTCTATGGGGCGCCGCGAAGGTTTCCTTCTGACGGCTCTGACCTGGATATTTTTCTCGTTGTTCGGCGCACTTCCTTTCTATTTATGCGAAATCGGGCTGTCCGTGCCCGAAGCCATATTCGAATCGTCGTCGGGAATCACCACGACAGGCGCCAGCGTAATTTCCGACGTGGAAGGATGTTCTCACGGTGTGCTGATGTGGCGAGCAATCACGCATTTGATTGGCGGTATGGGTATCATTCTCTTTACGCTTGCCGTCATTCCGATGCTCAATAAGCAAAGCGGAGTCCAGCTTTTCAACGCCGAAGTCACCGGCATTACTCACGACAAGGTACGTCCTCGCATCAGCCATACGGCAAAGTGTCTGTGGGCGGTCTATATCGTTCTCAGCGTTTCTTTGGTATTGTTGCTTTGGCTGGGTCCGATGAACTTTTTCGAAGCAATTTGCCAATCATTATCGACCATCTCAACCGGAGGATTTTCGACACGTA
>JBJEDP010000342.1:0-2670 GCA_051872175.1 Candidatus Limisoma sp. | reverse complement strand
ACGCCGACGCCCCCGAAAAAACAAGTCGGCGGAGGCTCAACCCCCACCGACCCGAAAGCGAAATTATTTAGAATAATTAATAGATGTACATTGTCTTAGCCTTTCGACTCGCGTTTACACTTTGAGTCGCCGCTCCCTTGTCGATTGTGACTCTGTTTGTCTTTACCCGACTTGCGCTTGTTCATCTCGCTGCGCATCTTGTCGTAGTTCTTTTTCTCTCGTTCATACACTTTTTGTATTTGACGAGGAGTTAGGGTTTTGCGGAATTCCTTATAATACTTTTCGCGGACACTGATGATTTGCTTGCTCATCGCAAATCTGTTAAGGATATCTTGCTCGATTTCGTTGTCGGTCATCTCGCTGCGCTTCTTTGTATTGCGCTTTCCATACTTGTCGCGAGCCGCTTTCAGTTCGTCGCGATACGACTTATAGGTTTCGGTGAACGACTTAGCCTTTGCATCGTCGAGTTTAAGTTCGCTAACGATGTCTTTGCATTGACATTCAACAATTTGTTCGTGCGTCGGAGCCGGTTTCTTGTCGTCGTCGGCGCGTGCACTCAAGCTGCACGTAAGCAGCATACAGACGGTTACTAATGTTGCTAAATGTTTCATAATTAGTTAGTTTTATTGTTCGTCAAAATAGATATCACTCTCTGCAAAAGCCACCCACTGTTGGAGTTCTTCGTCCGACATATACTTTTCGGGGGCTTCAGCAATTTGTTGGATTGCAGCCGCATTGAGGTCGTCGCTTGCAGCTCTGCGAAGCGAATAGCCCGCGGCAAACACGATGGCAACGACAGCAGCCGCCGATGCCGTCAGCCGAACGATGCGCAGGCGCCGACGTCGGCTAATCTCTTTGTGCAGACGCTCCCCGGCTTGCTCGAAAAAGCCTTCGGGCACCGTATACGGGCTGCATCTTTCTATTGTATTCTTCTCACTCATAATGCTTACATATTATTCATTCAACAAATACTCCTCAATCTTCTCTTTAGCGTTGTGGTAAGCCACCTTCAGCGTTGCCGGCGAAGCACCGGTGACTTGACTGATTTCCTCGTAGGTCAACTCGTCGTAGTAGCGCAGGTTGAACACCGTTCGCTGCTGGCGGCTGAGCGTCAACAAAGCGCGCTGAAAGTCGACTGCCATCTTGTCGTCGTAGTCAACGTAGTCCGACTCCATAAGACGCGATTGCAAAGCCTCATCATTGTCGACATGCGACAGCGGCGTCTCGCGGTGACGGCTCAAAAAACGCAAACACTCGTTGGTAGCTATGCGGTAAATCCACGCACGCAGCGACGCAACATCTTTCAATCCCGACAAACCTTGGTAGACCTTGATAAACGTCTCTTGCAAGACGTCGGCGGCATCATCGTGGTCGACAACCATGCGACGTATGTGCCAATATATTGGCTTTTGATAGTCTGCCAGCACCGTCTCGAACGTCGGCAAGTCGTTTCGTTTATGTAGTCGCAATAGTTTCATTAATTTCGTCGCTTATACCCTTTAGAACCGCCAAACCCCGAAAAGTTAACAATCCGCCATATAAAAAATGTTAATCACAAAAACTCATAATCGAAGACATTTCGCAGTTTTCGTCGGGCGGATTCGTTTTCAATCGGTTTTTTTATTAACTTTGTGGTTGAATACGTCTTGGCGGACATGAAACATCTATTGACACTGATTCTACTTCTTGCAAGCATAACGGCTGTGGCAATGGAGCGCAGAGCGTTGGTCATCGGCATCGGGACCTACGCCGATAAGTCGTGGGCGAAAATCAACGGCGACCGCGACGTGCCTATCGTCACAAAGATGCTCCGCAACGCCGGATACTCGCACATCCGCACGCTCGTCAACGCTCAAGCTACTAAGGCTGCCATCGTCGGTGCTTTTCGCTCGTTGACGGCGGAATGTCGCGCGGGCGACATCGTCTACATCCATTTCTCAGGCCACGGGCAGGAAGTGACGGACATCGACGGCGACGAACGTCTTCACGGCGGCGGTGCCTACGACCAATCGTGGGTGCCCTACGATGCCTCGCTCCGCTACTGCGCATCCGACCGCGGCGACCGACACCTCATCGACGACGAACTCGCCGCTCTGCTTACCGCGATTCGACGAAAAGTGGGCGCAACGGGCAAAATTCTCGTCGTTGCCGACGCCTGCCATAGCGGCGGAAGTACTCGCTGCGACGACAACGATACCGCTCGCGGTGCTTTCGATGCGTTCGTTATCCCAAAACCGACAAAAGCACCGAAACCGAAAAACTACGACGAAGACTGGATTACCGTCAGCGCTTGCAAAAGCTATCAGACCAACTACGAACTCCGCAGCCCCAAATGCGGTAAAATCACTTACGCTCTGTCGATTATTGCCGGCGAAGGCAATTCAATTTCTAACATACAAGCCCTAAAACGAATTAATGATTTTATCAACAACAATCCTCCATTAGAATGCCAAACGCCAACCATTACCGGCAATACTTCCATGTGTAACATCTTTGACTTTCTTCTAAAACAATCACAAAAAGAGTAACCAAAATCCCTGATGCCGAACTCGTTAAGAGGCTGACAACGGATGAGCGCATCCAAGAAGCGCTCTACAACGAGTGGTATAACTACTTCGAAACGCACTATCGCGGTGTGTTTTTCAACGTTGACGACAATAAAGACGAGAT
>JBJEDP010000341.1:0-13648 GCA_051872175.1 Candidatus Limisoma sp. | reverse complement strand
AATGAATTCCATTTTCATTCCCTTTGGCGAAAGCCGTTCATGTCCGTTTCATAAGTTTATGTATTTAGATTTAGTATTTGTCAGCAACCAACATATTTAGGGCACAAAAGTAGGCAATAAAACTCGAATAATCAAGAAAGCATATATTACAAATCCTTAAAATTAATGTTAATCGTTCAGTTAATCATTCAGCACCTCTTACCTCTCACCTCTTACCTCTCTATAATAAATGTCAAAAGTCATTGTAATCGTTTGGAAAATGCCGCGAGGGTTCGTAACTTTGTCGGAAATTTTTTGCCAATGCGAATAGACATAATCACGGTACTGCCGGAGATGCTCGAATCACCGCTCAACTGCTCGATTCTAAAACGAGCTCAGAACAAAGGTCTTGTCGAAATTGTAGTCCACGACCTGCGCGACTACACGCTCGACAAGCATCGTCGCGTCGACGACTATCCATTCGGCGGCGAAGCCGGTATGGTGATGCAAATCGAACCTATCGACCGCTGTATCAGCGCCTTGAAGGCTCAGCGCAACTACGACGAGGTGATTTTTGTAACCCCCGACGGCGAGCAGTTTAACCAAAAAACGGCAAACACGCTCTCGCTGGCGGAAACCCTGATTATCCTCTGCGGTCACTACAAGGGCATCGACTACCGCGTGCGCGAGCACTTCGTGACCCGCGAAATAACCATCGGCGACTACGTGCTCACCGGCGGCGAACTCCCTGCAGCTATCATCACCGACGCTATCGTTCGCGTTATCCCCGGCGCTATCGGCGACGAACAATCCGCTCTGAGCGACTCGTTCCAAGACAACCTGCTCGCGCCACCGGTCTACACTCGCCCCGCTGAGTACAAGGGTTGGCGAGTGCCCGACATTCTCCTCTCGGGACACCAGGCGAAAATCGACGAATGGAAGCACGAAATGGCGCTCGAACGCACTCGCCGGCTGCGTCCCGATTTGCTCAAATAATCATCTTTAAGACTATGGAATTTATAGATAAAATAAAGAAAATCAACAAAATACACATCTGTTTCGTTACAGTTGTCGGGTTCGGTGCATACATGACTTTCTTCTCCGACTACAACTATATGCAAACCAGCGAATATACGCGGCAAGCAAACGAACTGAAGTTAAAAATCAAGAATGCTAAAGACTCGGCTGAAATCTATCGCGAGAAGCTCCGCGCACTCAACTCTACGCCCGAAATGGTCGAAAAAGTGGTCCGCGAAGAATATCACATGAAAAAGCAGAACGAAGACGTATACATAACTAAAGAAAAATGAAAAAACTAAGACGAATAAACCCCGCAGTGCTCAACCTGTCGCTCTCCTTAGCGATGCTGGCACTTCTCGTTGCGGCTTTCCTGCCACTCATCAACGTCAACTACCCCTGGCTGCGAATCGTCTACTGCGTCGGCGCCGTTGCCGCCGTAGTTGTCCGACTGCTTCAACGCCTCGAGTATCGTCGCAACCCCGACACCCCCACTCGCGTACGACGCTTGCAGCACATCGAATTCTGGTCGGCGATTGCCTACCTCGCCTCGGCTTACTTTATGGTCGACGACCCGTACCACCACGGCAACTGGCTCGCTTTTCTGCTCGCCGGCGCAGCACTGCAACTTTTTACCTCGTTTATGATTCCCTACGCCGAGAAAAAGGAACAGGACAAAAAAATCGGTAAAAGCAAAGAATAAAGCTCAATTTTTCGCCGATTGTCTATTAAATGACGAAAATAGCGACCAAAAAAGCTGATAATTGCTTGTTATTTCGTAAATTTGCCGAGAATGGAAAATAGTGTAGCATTTGACAGAGGCAACACGATGGTTAAAGTGACTCGCTTTGTCGGCACCGAGCCGCTCGAAAGCGAGCGCTACGACCTACTGACGGCAGACATCGTCGAGAGGGCGGCACGTCACGCCGACTGCGCGATTTTCTCGTCGGTTGGCGAGGGCGACGCCGAAGCGCTCGACCTGCTCGGCAGGCACTTCCGCCGCGTCTACCACCTCAACGAGCAACTGCCGCTGCCCATTGCCGTCGACTACGACCGCACCCGCTTGGGCAACGACCGTATCGCCGCCGCCGTGGGCGCTCACGACGCTTTCGCCGGACGCAATCTGCTCGTTGTCGATGCAGGCACCGCGATTACGCTCGACCTGGTCGATGCCGACGGAACGTTCCGCGGCGGAAACATCGCCTTGGGCATTCGCAGCCGGCTGCGCGCGCTGCACGACTACACTTCTCGCCTACCGTTGGTCGACCCCGTCGGCGAAACGCCGCTGATTGGCAAAACCACCGAAACGGCTATGCGCTCAAGCGCACTGGCAGGCGCTGCGGCAGAGGTCGCCGACCTGCATCACAGGCTCCAACAAGCAGGCTACGCCGAACTGCTCACGGTCGTTACCGGCGGCGACGGCGCTCTGCTCTTCAATCGGCTGCGCTCCGACATCGAGTGCGTTGCCGACAATAACATTTTGGCAAAAGGTTTAAACAGTATATTACGATACAATGAACAAATATAAGAAACTGATTTTGGCTTTCGGAGCACTCCTGATAGCCGTAACAACGACAGCACAAAACCAGCAATCGCCCTACTCGCGCTACGGCCACGGCGTGCTGGGCGACTACGCTACAAGCATGCAACGAAATATGGGCGGCGTCGGTATTGCAATGACCGGCGGACGTCAAATCAACGTTATGAACCCGGCATCCTACGCCGGAATCGACTCGCTCACCCTCCTCTGGGACATCGGCGTCGACCTCACTCAGATGAAGTCGTCGGAGACAGTCAACGGCGAGAAAAAGACCGGCAAAGCATTCGGCGGCGGTCTCGACTACCTCACTATGCAATTCCCCATCACGAAATATATGGGCGGTAGCATCGGACTTGTGCCCTACTCGTCGGTAGGCTACTCGTTCGGCGGCGAAATCAACGACAAAAACGGCGACAAAAACGGCGAAACAAGTTTCGTCGGCGAAGGCGGCATCAACGAACTCTACATCGGCGTTGCCGGACGTCTGTTCAAAGGCTTCAACCTCGGTGCTAACTTCGCATACCAATTCGGCACAACCAAAAACGACACATACGCCTACGGAACCGACGGCTCAAGCGCTCTGTTCGAGCAAACTATGGAAATTCGCGACTGGAACATGACCCTCGGCGCGCAATACACTATGGACTTCCGCCAAAAACACCGCGTAACCCTCGGCGTTACATACTCGCCCGAGAAAGACTTCCACGGAAAAACCTGGGGCATATCCTACGACGTCAACCAATCATCGTCGTCGACAACCGAAGCACCCGACACCCTCGCCTATACGAAACTCAACGGCGGATACAGCAAGCCTAACTCGTTCGGCGTCGGCGTAAGCTATACGTTCAAAGACAAACTCACCGTCGAAACCGACTTCACCTACCAACAATGGAGCAAGGCGAAATACGAAGGGCTGAAAGACGACAAAGGCAACACCGTCAGCAGCGCTTGTACGTTCGACGACCGTTGGAAGTTTGCCGCCGGTGTGCAATACGTGCCGCAAACCCGCGGAGCATACTTCAAGCGCGTTGCCTACCGCTGCGGAGGTTTCTTCACCCACGACTACATGATGATTCCCGACGCAAACAACAATATGCACAACGTCCGCGAATACGGCATCGCCGCCGGTTTCGGTCTTCCCACCGTCGGCACCAAGACGATTATCAACCTCGGTTTCGAATATCGTCATCGCAACGCTAAATCCGCGCCCGCTCTCGTGTCGGAAAACTACTTCAACATCACCCTCGGCATCAACTTCAACGAATTCGCTTTCTGGCAGAACAAGTTTAAATAGGCGATGAAATTGCTGCGTAGAATAGGAGTAACTTTTATGGCACTGTCGTTGGCGATGGTGGCGTGCACGAAGAAAGACGGCACAATCGGCGTCGACGCTTCTTCGGGCAACGGCGACAGCATCCCTACGATGCTCACCCGCGACGTCAAGACCATTATCAGCGACTCCGGCATGGCGAAATATCGCATCACCGCAAAACTCTGGCTCGTCTACGACGAAGTCAACGTGCCCGTCTGGAAATTCCCGTACGGACTTTACCTCGAAAAATTCGACCGCAAATTCAAAATCGAAGCCCACGTCAGATGCGACTCGGCGACGTACTTCCAAGAAACCAAACTCTGGCGACTCGACGGAAACGTCGAAATCAAAAACGTCGCAAAAGACGAGTTCCTCACCGAACAGCTCTTCTGGTCGCAGTCGCAGCACAAAGTCTACAGCGATTCGTTTATCCACATCGTCAAGAGCGACCGCGTCATTGAAGGTTACGGCTTCGACTCTAACGAGCAAATGACCCAATACACAATAAGAAAGGTTTCGGGCATCTTCCCCGTCGACGAAGAACGCTCCGGAATCGGTAAAGCAAACCAATAATGAGCACAACGACTGCACTGATAGTAACTCTGATATCGATGGTCTTCTCCGCGTTTTTCTCGGGGATGGAGATTGCCTTTATCACGTCCAACCGCGTGCGCGTCGGACTCGATTCGCAGAAGAAAGGCGTGACAAACCACCTCATCAACTTCTTCTACCGCCACCAAGACATGTTCATCTCTACGCTGCTCGTCGGCAACAACATTATGCTTGTCATCTACGGTATCGGTATGGCGATTCTGCTCACCAACCTCATGCCGTTCCTGCCGAAAGACAGCGCATTGACACTCTTGGTGCAGACCATCCTTTCTACGCTCATCATCCTTGTCACCGGCGAATTTATCCCCAAAACGGTGTTCAAAATCAACCCGAACGCCTCGCTGCGACACTTCTCGCTGCCGATTTTCATCATCTATCTCGTGCTCTACCCCATTTCGCTGCTGGCGTCGCTCATCTCGCGCGGCATCATGATTCTCCTCGGTGCTCGCCCTGAAGAGACGCGCGGCCAGATGATTACCGTCGGCGAACTCGACGACTACATCCAACAGACCATCGAAGAAAAGCGCAACGAGAAAAAAACGGAAAAAACCAAAGAAGAGGAAGAAGACATCCAAAACGAGATGAAAATCTTCCAAAACGCGCTCGACTTCTCTAACACACTCCTGCGCGACTGCATGCGCCCGCGCAACGAAATCGTCGGCGTCGACATCGAAAAAACCGAACTCGAGACGCTCCGCCAACGCTTTCACTCTACCGGGCTCTCCAAAATAATCGTCTACCGTGAAGACATCGACGACATTGTCGGATATATCCACGTCGGCGAACTCTTCCACACCGAAAACAACTGGAAAGGCCACATCCGCCCCGTCGAATTTGCTCCCGAATCGATGCTCGCCAACAAGATGATGCGCCGAATGATGGCGGAAAAGAAAAGCATCGCTATCATCGTCGACGAGTTTGGCGGTACGTCGGGACTCGTCACCCTCGAAGACCTCGTTGAAGAAATCTTCGGCGACTTCGAAGACGAACACGACAAAAAACGCCTCATCGACATCCAATTCGACGAGAATCATTACAAATTCTCCGGACGCGTCGAAATCGAAAAAATCAACGAAAAATACAACCTTGGCATACCTGAAAATGATGAATATCAGACAATTGCTGGCTACATACTCTACAACCTTGAGGAACTGCCCGAGCAAAACGACTCGTTCGTCATCGACGGCCTGCGGTTCACCATCGTTAAGCGTAGCGCGACGAAAATCAACATCGTCGACGTCGAACGCATTACACCCGACGAAAAAGAATAGTAAGCTGTTATTTTAACCTTAACATATTTATTTTGTTCGTATGAGAAAAATTTTTCCGTTCATCCTGTTGTTGACGTTGGCTTTAGCGATGCCGACGGCACTCTATGCGACCGAAACAGTCTACCTTCTTGGTGAAGTCGGACTCGACGGCGACAACGAAGACCCGAACCGTCAAGTCGGCTATCGTCCTGACACGGGTATCGCTATGCAAAGCAACGATGGCAACACCTTTACCGCCACCGTTCACTTCTGGGACAAAGCCGGCAGCACTACGCACAACTTCGGTTTCTGCACGCGCACGACACTGGCTTCGTCGGCATCAGCCTGGGACGAAATCAACGCATATCGCATCGGCGCTAAGTCGGGCAATACGGCTATCGGCTCCGGCGGCACGTTCGAAATCGGCGCGCAAGGCGACTCACGCGAAAACTTCTTTACCGCGCAAACAGGCACTTACTATCTCCGCCTCGACCTAAGCGCTAAAACCTTAACGTGCAAGAAGATAGAAACAATCTGGCTTCTTGGCGAGATGGGCCTCGACGGCGACAACGAGACAAGCGGTTTCGCCACCGCATATGCCTTTAACCGAGGCATCCGTATGACGTCGACCGACGGCGTTAACTACCGCGCTAACGTACACTTCTGGAACGCCGGCGGCAGCGCTACGCACAACTTCGGTTTCCTTCAACGCGACAAATTAGGCTCTTCGTGGGACGAAATTGCAGCCTATCGCTTTGCCGCAGCTTCCGGCGAAACTCTCGTCGAGCCCGGCAAAACATACTCCGTAGGCGCTCTTCTGACTTCGAAGGAAAACCACTTCAAAGCGCCTACCGGAACTTATAACATCACGCTCAACATCGACAATCGCACTCTTTCGCTCGAAAGCGCCGACCGCGACCTCGAGAATGTGGCTACCCTCTGGCTCCTCGGCGAAGTCGGTCTCGACGGCGATGCCGAAAATGCTAACTATCAGATAACTTACCGCCCCGACAAGGGTATCAAATTTTCCACCGTCGACGGCAAAATCTACGAAGCAACCGTTCACTTCTGGAAAGCCGACGGCTCGGCTACAAGTAATTTCGGGCTCTGCAAATCGTACGGTTTGGCGAACAACACCGGCGATTGGGAAAGCATCAACCCATACCGAATCGGCGCTACCGCAGCCAACACGAAAATCACGTCGGGCACAACCTATCAGCTCGGCGCCGTTCAAACCAGCAAAGAAAACTTCTTCGTTGTCGACAAGGGCACATACCACATTGTGGTCGACCTCGAAGCCAACACAATCCGCCTAACACGCATCGAGCCGCTCTGGATTCTCGGCGAATTGGGTATCGACGGACTTAGCCAAAACCCTGATTACCAAGTAGGCTACCGTCCCGACACGGGCGTGCGCATGACCTCGACCGACGGCGTTAACTACTATGCCGACGTCTATTTCTGGGACAAAGCAGGCGCTAACGCAACCCACAACTTCGGGCTCTGCACAAAGCGCGCTCTCGCTTCGAGCCCTACCGCTTGGGACGAAATTGCCGCTTACCGCATCGGCGCACAGTCGGGCAACGTCAAAGTTGCTTCGGGCACTACTTACCCCCTCGGCGCAACCCAAACCAGCAAAGAAAACTTCTTCCAAATCGCCACCGGCGCTTACCGCGTTGAAGTCAATATGGCAAATCGCACCGTCCGTTGCTCGGGAGCTCCGCGCCTCTGGATTCTCGGCGAGATGGGTCTCGACGGCGACAACGAAGACCCCGCTCAGCAAATCGGCTTCCGTCCCGACAAAGGTATCGCTATGACCTCGACCGACGGAAAAACCTATACGGCTCGCGTCCACTTCTGGGACATCACCGGTAGCGCGCTCCACAACTTCGGACTCTGCTACAACAGCGGCTTGGCAACATCGCCAACCGATTGGAACGCAATCGCTTCCTCTCGCATAGGCTCATCGTCAGCCAATACGCTCATCGTCGACGGCGCTTCCTACAACCTCGGCGCAAACGGCTCGAGCAAGGAAAACTTCTTCCAAATTCCTACCGGAACCTGGGACATCACCGTCGATATGGTTAGCCGAACCATCACCTGCTCGCGCGCCGCTACCGTAATCAACGAAGCATGGGACACCTATAGCGACACATGGGTTGCCGTCGACGAACTCAACCGCACAGTCGCTTCGTCGGATACCGGCGTCGATGCGCCTCACACCGACCGAACCGTCGGCATGTTCTACTACATCTGCAACGGCCCTCACGGAACTGAAGGCGACCCAATCTACGACATCACAAAAATTCTCGAAGCAAACCCGACGAACCCGCAATTCGGCGCCGAAGGCAAACCTCACTGGTGGGCTCGCCCGTGGCTCGGCTACTACGAAAACAACGACCAATTCGTCATCGACAAACACCTCCAAATGCTCGTCGATGCAGGTATCGACCTCCTCTTCTTCGATGTTACAAACGCCGTGACCTACGACGATGCAGTCCGTATGCTTATGCGTATCATCGACGCCCGTACCGCCGCCGGACTCCGTTCGCCGAAACTTTGCTACACAATCAACGCCGGAGCGACCAACGTCGTGCGTCACCTCTACAACAACTTCTACGCTAACCCCGAAAACAAAAAATATTGGTACTACTACCAAGGCAAACCCCTTATGCTCGTCGACGCCGATGCTCTTTCCGACCTCGAACTCAGCATTAAGAACCACTTCACGATGCGCCACACCTGGGCGTGGATGGCTGAAGAAGCAAACAACTGGGGTTGGCTCGAATACTATCCGCAGCGAATCGGATGGGGATACGACGAAAACGGAAACCGCATCAACGAACAAATCTCCGTTTCGACGTCGCAACACGCCTCCTCGAAAATCGGTAAGAGTTACCACAACGGCAGCCAGCCGTCGTACAACCAATACGCCGTCTGCGCCGACACCCCCAAAGGTCTCTACTTCGAAGAGCAATGGAGCCGCGCCCACGCCGTCAACCCGCCTTTGGTGATGGTTACGCAATTCAACGAGTGTATGGCATCGCGTTTCATTATAAGAAACTCGAATGAATTAAACTTTGTACGCCCGGGTGGCTCGCACTCCTACGGCGAATCGTATTTCGTCGACCTCTACAGCGCTGAGTTCAACCGCGACATCGAGCCAAGCACGCACCCGCTCATCCGCGACAACTACTACATGCAACTCGTGTCGCACATACGTAAATATAAAGGAGCACGCCCAATCCCGACGCCTTCGGCTGCAAAGTCGTTGCAATACTGGCACGACCGTAGCGACTGGGACAACGTTTATCCCGAATTCCGCGACGACATCGGCGACATCCAACACCGAAGCACTCTCGGATTCCAAAAAGTGGCGCCAATGAACAACGCTACCGGACGAAACGACATCAAACTCGCCAAAGTGGCTAAGGACAAAAACTACGTTTCGTTCTACGTCGAAACCGTCGACGCCATCTCCGACTTCGAAACATCCGACAATTGGATGACGCTACTCATCAACAGCGACTGCAACTACTCAACCGGTTGGTCGGGCTACGACTACGCCGTGATGAAACACAACGGCGACTACTGCCTAATGCGCAACGAAGGCAACCGCTACTGCTGGTCGAAGGTTTGCAGCCTGCGCTACACCCTCGAAGGCAACGCTCTCTACTTCGCCATCGAAAAATCGCTCGCCGGACTTAGCGGCGACGTCGATTTCGACTTCAAGTGGGCTGACAACATCCCCGCAAACCCCGACGTGCTCGACTTTATCGACAAAGGCGACGCAGCCCCCAACGGTCGTTTCAACTACCGCTACAAAGGCTCGAAAGTGTCGTCGAGCGGCGTTGAAATCGTTGGCGACGTCGAAATGCAAGAGCGCACCGACGCTTCGTCGATTGTCGTACGCCGAATCGACAACTCAACTGTCGAAATCGCGACCGGCGAACCTACCGACGTCTTCGTCTACAGCCTGACCGGAGCCGTCATCGGTCGCTATCACTTCAACGGCTCGACTACCCTGCCGCTCAGCCGCCGCATGCAAATCATCAAAGTGATAACTCCCAAAACCACGAAAGCTATCAAGATGCTATAGTCTGATGATTTATCGCTAAAACAAGAGTCCTGCCCGAATGTTTAACACAAAACGAGATGGGCTCTGGTAATTTGGAATAAAATGTAACATAACACCTATATCTATGAAAATCAAGAAATTGCTACTTTCGGCATTTGCATTATCCTTGTCATTCTTTACCGAAGCAAACACCTGGTTGACGTTCGACACGTCGACAAAGGCTGACTTGAACTACAGTTCCACATCGGAATACGTTCAAATCGAAACCACCGGAACCGACCCGCACATCACTACGAATTCAATCGGCGCCGACATGCACTTCAAAGACGTGCGCCTCGAATTCTACTACCAAGCATCGGCTGACGTCGACCACCTGCAACTCTTTTTCCGCGACCCGGAAAGCGAAAGCCGCTCCGTGCAATTCAAGGGTTTGCTGACAAAATCGACCGAATGGAAATTTGTGTCAATCAACCTCGCAACCTACCGCAGCAAATTCAGTTGGGGAGGCGCAGGCAGCAAACTCCGTATGGATTTCGGCGGTAATAGCGGCATAACAATCAAAATCAAAGGTCTCGGCATCTACGGCCACACCGAAGTGAGCGAAGCCACCAAGCAAAGCCAAGCTCGCGCCATCGAAAGTTACCTCGCAGCCGACTTCGCCGCGAAAGTGACAAACGTCGAAGTGACTCAAGACAAGGTAATTGTCAGCGGAACCACCACCGGACCTAACTGCCGTCTTGCCGGCGTGACCGCCTACGGCAACACCTTCGAAATGTCCGACTACGAAGACCTCGGCGAACTCCCCGCCGGTGCGTTTGAAGTCACCGTCGACCGCTATTCGCAGATTGCCGGATACGAATACGACCGACTCCTCAGCAAATGGGCTATCATCGACAACAACGCCAAACTGCTTTCGCATGCCCACTACGCCGACGAAGTCTACGCAATTCGCCACGCCGAACCGGGTCTGCTCAAAACAAAGAAAGGTCTCGGAATGCCGAGCGAAGAATATATGACGGAATTCGACGACTTAGGTCTCAGTTGGGTGACATTCAACATCGTGCTCAACACGCTTGTCGAATGCACCGGAACGGCTGCCAACGAAACATTCGTATACGGCGGCAAAACCTACTACCTTAACGCCTCCACACTCGCAAGCCTCGACAAAACGCTCAAAAAATGTCAGGAAAAAGGCATTGTCGTCGCAGCCATCCTTCTTGTTCACCCCGGCGGCGGCGAACAAGAATATGCAACGGCGCTCAGCCATCCCGAACTGACAAGCGACGGTCTCTTCTCCATGCCCGACGTCACTAACATCTACGGCACCGAGGTCTACGCTGCTACCATCGACTTCCTCGCCAACCGCTATTCGCAAAGCCAATACGGACGCATCCACCACTGGATTATGCACAACGAAACCGACCAAAACCTCGTTTGGACAAACATGGGCAAGCAGCCGCAGACGCGATATGTCGACACCTACGAAAAGTCGCTGCGACTCGTGTCGAACATCGTCCGCCAATACGACCAAAACGCATACGTCCTCGGCTCATTCACCTCAAGCTGGAACACGAAGCATTCCGACACGGGCGACGCCGGATTCCCGGCAAAAAACATGATTGACAACATGCTCGTATACAGCAACGTCGAAGGCGACTACCGCTGGGGCATCGCAGCTCACGTATATCCTCAAAGTTTCCAAAAACCGGTATTCTGGAGAGACGACACCGAAGCAACCTACTCCGAAAACTCGGGTTTCTGCAGCTTCAAAAACATTGAAGTCATCTCCGACTGGATGCTGCGCCGCGAACACTACTACAAAGGCAAAGAAAAACGTATGCTCTTCTTCTCCGAAAACGGAGTTAATGCGTTGGACAACAGCAGCTACTACCTCAACGTACAGGCTGCCGGCGCCGCTTGGGCGTGGAAAAAGATTGTCCGCAACGCCGGCGTCGATGCCGCCCTCTGGCACAACTGGCGCGACGACCCAAACGAAGGCGGACTGAACCTCGGCTTGCGCTACAGCAACTACAACCCCAAACCCGCTTGGTACGTTTGGCAAGCCGCCGGAACAGCCAACGAAGACAACGTGTTCAACCAATACCTGTCGGTTATCGGCATCAACAATTGGGAAGAAATCCACCACGGCGTCGCCTCTAACGGCAGCAGCAGTTACCTACTCGAGTTCGACCTAACGTCAGCCAACGACTGCACTTGCTCGTTCGACGACTACTACCAAATCTACTCTATCAACACCACCGGCGGCGACTCGCAAATGGTGACGAAACCAAAAGGTTTCGCCCTGTCGGACAACTCTAACTCGCTCACTTTCGAGTATAAACTCGACAACGACATCAATATGGAGGTGTTCATCTCCACCGGCGGCTTGTTCTACGGCGACAGAAGCATCTCGGTGCCCCTCAAAGCATCTACCGACTGGAAACGCGTCTACATCAACATGGCGCCGCTCCGCAAACTATACGGCTGGGGCGACGCCGGAACAACTCTGCGCATCGACTTCGGCTCGGCAGCAGGCAACAATATGAAAATCCGTCACCTCTGCATGAACAACGGACTCCGCCAGGGTTACGACCGACTCAGCGTCAAAGCCGACGGCGCTAACCAATGCACCGTCTCCGGCGAGCCGACAACCGGCGTGACTACCATCGTAACCGCTACCGGAGGCGACCCGTTCTGCTACACCAACGAACTCTCGGCGAACCTCGACGACGACGCCAACACGCTTATGTTCGAATACCAATCGACGGCAAGCATCGACGACTTCAAAGCATACTTCGTCGAACCCGCTCGCGAACAACGCAGCCTCTCTTTCGGCAGCCTCCCCGCCGCTAACCAATGGACAAAGGTGGCATTCAACATCGAGCAACTCCGCAAGACTCACGGCTGGGGATACGCAGGCGACTACCTCCGCATCGACCCGGGCTCGCAGTCGGGCGTTACGTTCAAAATCCGTAACCTCTGCATCAACAAGGGCGAATTCACCTCGTCGGAAGACCTCACGCTCGACAACGTAGGCATGAACCACCTCTGCCTGAACCGCGACACCGACCCCGAAACAAGCAGCACCTTCGGGCAAGATTTGGCATACCTTAGCTGGACGACCTACAGCATCGGCAACGACCCGTTCGTGCGCACTAACCCCTTGACGAAGAACCTCAACAGCGACGCTACGAAACTCTATTTCGAATATACCGCAACGACCGACATCGAGCCGCTCGAACTCTTCTTCCTCTTCCCCGAATCGCAAACGCGCAGCAAACAGTTTGCCGGAGCAATGCCGCAAAGAAGCGAATGGACTCCCGTTATCATCGACTTCGCCGACATGCGCGACGCATACGGCTGGGGTAACGCCGGCGACCTCCTCCGAATCGACCTCGGCGACAAAGTCGGGCAAGAAGTAAAAATCCGCCGTCTGAAAATCTACAACGGCGAATCGAGCAACGTCGAAGCCATCAAGCCCAATGCCAACGATACGTACATCGTCACCGGCACTGTCGGCGGCTTGACAATCCGCAGCAACCAACGTCAATCGTTCGCCATCTACAACATCATGGGCGCAAAACTCCGCCAAATCGACGTCGAAGGCTCGACATTCGTGCCCCTCAACGCCGGAATCTACATCGTAAACCACAAAAAAGTGATAGTTCTATAACGCTTCGAAACACCTCAACCTAACCACAATAGGGCGTATCAATCAGGTACGCCCTATTTCGTTGGCATAACCGAACAATCTCACAATTTTGGAAAAAGTGTAATTTTCTGCCCCTAAAAAAGTGGAAAAAGTGTAATTTTGTTGTGCCAAATTCAGGGAAAAAGTGTAATTTTGCAGGTGTAAAAGA
>JBJEDP010000340.1:0-2699 GCA_051872175.1 Candidatus Limisoma sp. | reverse complement strand
CAGGATGCCGACATTGAACTTACGATAGTAGGCTCGGGCTATCAAAAGAAAGAAATTCAAAAAGAAATACAAAACAGCGGTTGGGCAAATCGCGCAACAATTATAGAACAAATCCCACGTGCAGAAGTCCTGAATATGTTAGAGCAATCTGACATCTTTTTATTCCCAAGTTTGCGAGAGGGCGGCAGTTGGTCACTAATGGAAGCAATGGCTATCGGCTTGCCTATCATTTGCCTTAATTGGTCCGGTATGGCTATTTCGACTGATGACAGTTGTGCAATTCGTTTACCTGTTACGAATCCCGAGCAAATGCCGAAGGACATGGCTGCTGCAATTATTAAATTAATAGAATCGCCTGAGTTGCGTAAACGCTTGGGATGCGCTGCTCGTGAACGTATCCGCAATGTTTTTAATTGGGACGCAAAAGGCGTGTTTATGGAGAATCTATTTGAAAAACTTGATAATTCCAAAACCGAAAAGCGATGATAGAATTTGGCAAG
Organism: Candidatus Limisoma sp.; assembly: GCA_051872175.1. Taxonomy (GTDB): domain Bacteria; phylum Bacteroidota; class Bacteroidia; order Bacteroidales; family Muribaculaceae; genus Limisoma. Next base: position 2,199 of record JBJEDP010000340.1, on the reverse strand, counting down.
GGTGAGGAGTTTTATGAGTTGGCTAATGCCGACGGGAAGCGGTGGCTTGTGCCTCGGTGCGGGCTAGGCTTGGCGCTCTGCCTCTATCAACCAAGCGGATTCCGCGGAAAGTTGCTCAAGCGGTTCTATCCGCTGTTGCACTTGTCGGCTGTGCGTCGCCGGCTCGGTGTTGCCGTCCGTCAATGTCGGCTCGATGACGATTTCGCGAAGCTCGTTTGCAAGTCTTTCGGCAATGCGCCAACGTCGTTTGCCGCCTTTTTCGGCACGCCGTGCGTCCACCAAAAAACTACCATCCAACTTTGTTGCTCCGACCGCATTTCGGGCTACGCCAAGACCACGAAGAGCGACGAAGTTGCCCAACTGTTCGCCCGCGAACAGCGCATCCTGGCTCGTCTGGCAGAGCAGGGCGTGACAGGCATTCCGCAAATAACGTTCGTTGGTCGCATCCGTGGTGAGCACGTTATGCTGCAGACCACAACCAAAACGCGTCGGTCGCAGACGCGTCATCGTTGGGACGCTCTGCATCAGGCGTTCGTCGACAGTCTCCGCAGCAAAACGCGTACGACGATGCCATATGAGCAGAGCGACTTTGCCGCCGATGTCGACTTTTTGAAAGCAAATCATGACGAATTGCCCGATTGGGCGCAAGAGTCGGCGAGTAACGCCGTTGCCGACGTCGAGCGGCGCTACAGCGGTCGGCAAACCGAATTTATGGCATATCATGCCGATTTCACGCCGTGGAATATGTTCGTCGAGCGCGGACGGCTATTCGTGTTCGATTGGGAATATGCGCGGACGACCTATCCCTGCGGACTCGACCGCTATCATTTCGAACTGCAGACGGCGTATTTCGAGCGCCATGCAACAGCCGACGAGGCATTCATGGCGATAGAATCCGCATCGTGGTTCACGTCGGCGAGCTGCATCGACTATCTTGTCGGCATCGTCAGCCTCTACCTCCGCCGCGAAGGAAACGCGATAAAATCGAATCCAATGCTCCGCTATTGGGTTGAATTGTTAAGAAAAAATTTATGCAAGTAGTTTGTTTTCACTTATATAACGATTATAGCGGGAGTCCGCGGGTGTTGCGGACGGTTGTCGACGGGCTGCTTCGGGAGGGCGTCGACGTGACGTTGGTGTCGTCTCGGGGTGGGGCGCTCGATGGAATCGTGTCGCACTCGTCGGCGCGCTTTCGTCATATCGCTTACAACTATAAGTTTTCGACTAATCCCGCTGTGACGATGCTCCGCTATTCGTTCGTGCAGTTGCTGACGTTCTTCATTGCGCTGCGGTGGACGTTCCGCCGCGACGTGACGTTCTATGTCAACACGATTCTGCCTGTTGCACCCGCTCTGGCAGGTCGGCTGACGGGCAAACGTGTGGTCTATCACTATCACGAAAATGCGTCGGTCAAAAGTGCGATGTATCGCTTTCTGTCGGCGCTGATGCAACGACTTGCCCACGAAATTGTTTGCGTGTCCGATTATCAGGCGTCGCTGTTGGCGCGTCGGCGTGGCATCACGGTTGTGCCCAACGCCGTGCCGGATGCGTTTCGTCGCGCCGTGTGCCCGAATGCCGAACGTGCGTTCGACGAGCATAACGTGCTGATGCTTTCGTCGCTGAAAGACTATAAAGGCACGCGCGAATTTTTCGAGATTGCGCAGCGTCTGCCCGACCGTCGCTTTACGCTGGTTGTCAACGACGAGATGTCGGCAATCGAGAAGTATATCGCCGAACGTGGAATCGTCGTGCCGTCGAATTTGACCGTCTTTCCGCGCCAGACCGACATTGTTGACTTCTATCGGCGGGCATCGGTTGTGGTAAATCTGTCGAATCCGAGAATGTTTATTGAAACATTCGGCATGACCGTAGCGGAAGCGATGACAGCCGGGCTGCCGGTGATAGTACCCACGGTTGGCGGCGTTGCCGACCTGGTCGACGAAGGCGTGAACGGCTATAAGATTGACGTGTCAGAATTAAATAGAATAACCAACAAAATCGACGAAATTCTGTCGAATCGCGAGCTGTATTGCCGCCTGTCGCACGAGGCACAGCGCCGCAGTGAGCAGTTCAGCGAGCAACGGATGGTTGAGTCGATAAAAAGAATAGTTTTTGCATGAAAAAGAAGAAAGTAGCGATTATCGGTTCGCAGGGAGTACCGGCGAGGTATGGCGGCTTTGAGTCGCTGGCGGAGCATTT
>JBJEDP010000339.1:0-13792 GCA_051872175.1 Candidatus Limisoma sp. | reverse complement strand
GATGCCGTTCGGCGTAGGATATTGGCTCACGCCGTTGATACTCAATATAATATCATTATCCTTCACTCCGGCACGATAGAATGTGCCCCGGCGCGACAGCAAATGCACATAGTTGACCGGATGCTTGTAGATTAACGGCTCGTAAATCGTACGCGCCAACGAAACTCCCGTCGTAACGTAATTACATTCCTTAAACTCTCCATAGTTAAAATTGTACGACAGCGGAGCATCGGCTATCTTTACGAAGCAGTGTTTACCGTCTAATGTACAAGTCATATTATCTCTTTCGCCAAATTCATCAACGCCACCGGCTGATACCAGTGTTTGGTCATCAATGTCAAGTAAAGGCGAACAAATGCTCATTATATAGCAACTAATCAAATTTCGCGACCACGACGGTGCACGCACGGGTGTGCCGTCGACTCCCGCAGTTGCCGTAGCGCGACAGTTGCCGAAATCGTCGTAGAAGTAACATTCCGACTTGGCAATCTCATCATTTGTGTCGAACATATAAACAACTTGGAGTTTTGCATCTTTGTAGGATTGTATGCTCTTGCAATAGGGATTAATCATTCCGTCTTTCCTCACCGGACACCCAAGCGTATCTGTATATTCTACAGTGTAGACCATTATGGAATCTTTGCGGGCTGTAGTCGTTTTACATTTGTGAACCGACATCGGATAGCCGTAGGTGCTCTGTCGAGTGTACATAATCGGGCGGTTGTTCCGCCAATATGATTCTTCGACAGTCGCAGTGTCGACATAGTTATACTTTATGATATAAGGGGCATCATCTCCGTCGAAAGCCTCAATGCTAATAGGTCTGTCGTCGGAACGTCCATTGTAATCGAACACGCGATAATAGAGAAGATTGCCATCTTCGTCGTAGAGTTTCCGAAACAAAGGACGTTCCTTCTCATCGTGTCGAAACTCGACCTTGTCAATTTCGTTGCCCGCAAAGTGACGGCAACCGCAAACGACATTACCATTATTGTCGTAAACAATGCTATCGGTATACATCTTGGTGCGATAATACACTTTATTTCCCGCTTGCGACATTTCGACATCGCCAATAGTTGCGCTACGCCCTCGGTCGGAAATTCCCAAACGGCATATTGTCGATGAGATGGGCGAGCCGAAACGGTCGAGACTCGTGACTACTTTCAACGCGCCATCGTCGTCAATATCGAAAGCGTAGCCATACACGCCGTGACCGTTCGCTTGCGGCGAACCTAGCATTGTAAAAAATTGGCACCCCACAATGCGACCGTTCTTCATATTCTGGCGCATACGGTCGGCTCCGTTGTCGCGCACTTGCAGAGGACTGCCATCCGGATTAACAAACACCGCCCAGCGAACGTACTTGTTCACGTCGTCCGGCCCTTGAGCGACATCCTCAATGTTGCTGTCGTGCGAATAGTTGATGGAATAGAGTTTGTTATTGTCAGCATCGTATGCCGTTTGCGTCGAAACGCGGCTATTGTCAAGGTCGGTCGACGAAAAAACCCAATAAGCCGTTCGCTTCTCCATATCGGCAAACGCTGCTGCACGCACGTCGAGCATTTCCGACTCCAACAGGTCGACAATCGGCAAGCCCATAAATACATTTGCCGCCGGGTGTCCGTCAGCATCGATTACCTCGACCTTATTAAAATGACTGCCGAAATGCTTTTCCGAAAGACGTCCGCGTCGCGACAGTCGGTAGCAAACCAACATATTGCGATGCGTTTTGCCATCGTTTATTTCCTGTCCCACACCCTCAGGCCAGCCGTAAACGGTGGTAAAACTGCTATAAACTTCGCTATATGGTATCCACCAAAGGTATGCATACAAGTAGCCGACGACTAAAGTAAGTACCACACCAATGACTATCAGCCTCATGCGACGGCGATTACGGCGGCGCTCCCTTTCGGCTTTTTGCTCAACCTCAAGGCGCTTTAGACGCTCCTGCTCGACAGCCTTTTCGGCTTCGATTTGTCGTTGACGCAATTCTTCCTCTTGACGACGACGATTGCGGCGCTCCAGAATCACTGAGCACAACACATCGTGCATAAACTCGATGCGTATACCATCATTATTGCCGGGAAACTCATGCAATAAGCGCTTATCTTTGAGTAGCGCAAGTTCGTCGGAACGCACTCCCGCCTTCCGCGCACGCGATTCGAACATACTATCGCGGCGTCCGTCGTCGGTCACAAGGTTGTCTTCGAGAAAGGCTGCACTCTCCGCCGAAATCTCTGCTATCGAACGCTCATAGAAGTCGTTGATAATGTTGTCGCCGGCTTGATTGACCAAGTCGGAGGTTATGCTTTGACGCTCATCGCCCTTTCGCTCGTAGAGTTCGCTCAGAAACAGCGAAAGAATTGCCGAATCGACCTCTACACTAACCACACTTTTATCGGCATCGGTTGCTGTAACCTTACTGATAATCTTGTCGGCAACAACGTCGTCGATGAGCCCCGGACGTGGGTCGACAATAATAGTTCGTGCCTGAATGAGCGACAGCGGCTGCAAGCAGTAATGGTTATGCTTGAGCAACGGAATTTTCACCGTATAGCGTTCCAAAAAGGCGAGGAAATCTTCGCGAAGCGTAATGACAACGTGAAATTTAGGCTCTTGAAGATAGGCGTGCTCAATATCGTCGTCCTCCTCTGCAATAACAAGTTCGTCAGGGTCATCCGTTTGTGCCAAGTCGTTGACAGACTCACCGGTATCAATGGCTCCGCCGTAGATGTAGTCGGGCGGATTATCATTGATTAGTTGCGCCAGTTGCTCGAAAAACGCCACTTTTTTTCGCTCGTCGCGGCACAGCGTAAAAATCTCTTCAAACTGGTCGAAAACTAATGCCGGATAGATTTGGTTATGCTCATCATCGTAAAACGCATGACGATGAAAATACTCCCACAGCGATTCTTCTATGTCGGGACAGCGGCGCTCGCACACACTCTCTATCGCACCGTGCACACCAGTCTTCGTTGTGTGGCTACAGTCTTCGAGCATCACGTCTTTGCGTAGCGAATTTATGCTGTTTTCAACTTGTCGACGTATTTGCTCGAGATAACTTATGTCGTTCTCCGAATGCGACAATCTTATCGACACAGGGAACAAGTGAGCACGTCGTAGCAACGGGAACACGCCGGCATTGAGCAGTGACGATTTACCGATTCCCGATTTACCGTATACTATGGTTTGCCGATTGTAGATGATATCTTGCGACAAATTTTGTATTTCTTCCGTACGTCCGTAGAGCATTTGCCCTTCGGAGTAAGTCTTCAGACCGAGCCAAGGATTGGTATTTGCCATTTGACGCTATTTATAAAGTTCGCAGATACGTTGATTGATAGTTTCGCTTACCATGTCGTAGTCGGCATCAGACGATATCGTCAAAGCGTGATGAGCCGTAAGTTCGTCGGGCAAGTCGAGTGCCGGGTCGTAAAGGTCGACGCCATCAGTAGCCATCGGAATGATAAAACCACGACGCGCTCCCATACCGCGAGCGTGCTCGATAGCGATATTCCACTCCTTTCGATAGACGTGGCTTTCCAACGTTTGACTTTTCATTCCGCCGGAAATGATAGCTACAAAAAATTTGGTACTTTCTATAGAGCGCTTTATTTTGGGCAACCATTCTTGCCCGGCTATCAAGTTTTTGCGGTCGTACCACACGTTGATGCCTTTTGCCTTCAAGTGATTGTAGAGTTTGCGTGCCACTTCTTCGTCGCTCCGGGAATACGAGATAAATACATCGGTGTTTTCTTGCGGCTCGTCGAGATTGATTCGGCTGAGCTTCTTTTCAATGCCTTTTTCGATTTGGTCAACGACGTGCGACGGGTCGCGCCGAGTTTCGATATGCACACGATTCATAAAATCTTCCAAACTCGACTCCATAGATTCGGCAACGAGCATACCCGATTTCTCCATATCGCTACGCATCGAAAACCATATAAACCGAACCAACCAGTCGGGATAATTACAACCCAAAAAAAGGAGCGACTTACCGCCGATAACTCGCGAAAGCAACTTCGGACGACGGTCTTCGGTCAGCCACGACTGACAGAATGCCAGCATATCTTCGTCGGTAACCACAAAACTGTGCGGCACCGGGTTGTTTGCCTTGCCAAACATATAGTAGACCGTCGGATAGTCGGCGTCGGCTACGCTCGAAATGTCGTCGTTATCGCGATTGCGAAACACTAAAGTTTTTACCTCACGTCCTCGGTCTCCCCATATTTTGCGCATCGCCTTTTCGACAACAAAATCGGGCGACGTTGTGATGACAAACGGGAATTGACGTATCGACAGAATGCGCGTCAGCAGAGCCGACGGGCGGAACGAATTTTGAAAGGTCGACATCAAACTCGAGATGCGCTTGTAGGCATTATCGCGATTGTGAGAATACTTCTCATGATAAATAAGTTGCGAATACGAATAATTGACATTGCCCGACGAATCGGGATCGAGCGTGATGCCGTCTTTTTTGCAGATGGCTTTGACAAGCATCTCTCGCACCGACGATTTGTCGAGAATTATGCCCTCGCCTATCACCGGTATCACTTCCCCATGGATAATGCGGTCCACCAAATAGTCCCAGTTGGTATCGTCGTCAAACTCGTAACTATTCTCACTGCTCAGCACTATAGAACCATCAGCACGACGCGCCACCGCAAGCGACGAAAAGCAATTCAAACACAACACGGAATCGCCCTCGCTGCCGTCTACCGTCACAGTCTCTCCACATATCGGACACTTATACTCTGCCATAATCGGTCTACTTTTATATTTGTTGACAAATATAATGTATTTATGGCAGAAATGCAAAAATTATAAAAAATCGCAACCAAACTGACCGGGAATGCACCCAAACGTAGCTACAGTGTGCTAATTTATTACCCCTGCTATTAGTCGAACAGCGAGCCGGATTTGCCGGCGGGGCGCTTGTTGAGGTGGTTGTAGGCAAGGAGGGTCACTTCGCGGCCGCGCGGCGTGCGCTTGATGAAGCCTTCCTTTATCAAAAACGGCTCGTAGACTTCTTCGATGGTCTCTGCATCTTCGCCGAGCGAGGTGGCTATGGTGGTCAATCCCACCGGACCGCCGTTGAATTTGTCGATGATGGTGGTCAGGATTTTGTTGTCGATTTCGTCGAGTCCGTATTTGTCGATATTCAACGCCTCGAGGGCAAAACGTGCAATCTCGGCATCGATAATTCCGTTGCCTTTCACCTGCGCGAAGTCGCGCACACGGCGCAACAGTGCGTTGGCGATACGAGGCGTACCGCGGCTGCGCAGAGCGATTTCGTTGGCGGCGTCGGAGGTACATTTCACCTTGAGCAACCCGGCAGAACGCAGGATGATGCTCTGCAACACGTTGTGGTCGTAGTATTCGAGGTGACAATTTATGCCGAAACGGGCGCGAAGCGGCGGCGTAAGAAGTCCGCTGCGCGTGGTGGCGCCGACGAGGGTGAACGGCGACAGATTGAGTTGCACAGAGCGCGCTCCGGGACCTTTATCTATCATTATATCAATGCGATAGTCTTCCATCGCCGAGTAGAGATATTCTTCGACCACGGGATTGAGTCGGTGGATTTCGTCGATGAAGAGCACGTCGCGTTCGTCGAGCGAAGTGAGCACGCCGGCAAGGTCGCCGGGCTTGTCGAGCACCGGTCCGGAGGTCACCTTGAAGCCTACACCGAGTTCGTTGGCGATGATGTTGCTAAGCGTGGTTTTGCCGAGCCCGGGAGGGCCGTAAAGCAGAGCGTGGTCGAGGGCTTCGCCGCGCATCTTGGCGGCGGCTACGAAGACGCGCAAATTCTCCAGTATCTTTGCTTGACCGTTGAAGTCGTCGAAACAGAGCGGACGCAAGGCGCGCTCGAAGTCGCGGTCGCCTTCGTTACGGCTGTTTCGTATGTCAAATTCTTCACTCATTTGTCGATGGTTTGCACAGGGTGCAAAGATACAAATATTTTCGGAAACTCGGGCTACTTCTTCAACACCTTGTCGAGTCGGTCGATGATGTCGCCGGGCTTAATTCCGTAGAGGCAAGCATAGTCGCCGCGCAGGCACGGGCGGTTGCCGAACACCGAGCAAGGACGGCAGGGCAGGTCGAGCTGCACGGCGTTGTCGTCGCTCTGTTTCCAGCCGGTAAAGCCGCAGTAGGGATGCGTTGCGCCCCAGACCGACACGACGGGCACGCGCACAAGCGATGCAAGGTGCATATTTGCCGAGTCCATTGAGATTGCGGCGTCCATATAACTGAGCAAGGCGAGTTCCTTGGGGAAGCCGTGACGTTTCTCTGCCATCGACGTTACGTTGGCACGTCCTTCCGCCCAACTGCGCAGAATCTCGCGCTCGCTGTCGCCGCCGCCGAACAGAAACAGGCGCACGTCGCTTCGTGCAGCCAACGTGTCAACAACTTGCTTCATCAGTTCGGGCGGATAGATTTTGCCGACGTGCTTGGCAAACGGGGCGATTGCCACCCAGCGTTCGCCCGGGTGCTTGGGCTCGGTGATGTCGACAAATGTCGCGGGGTCGGCAGGCTCGTCGAAGATGGAGTCGAACGCCTCGGGAAAGTCGAATCCCATACGCTTGAACACGTCGAAATAGCGGTCGCGCGACGAGCAGAGGCGATGCATGTCTTTCTGATTGCGACGCGTCAGCGCACGCTTGTCGCTGCGTCCCTTGCTGATGCGGCGTACGGGGATGAAGCGAAGCATACAAGCCAAGCCGAGGGCATATGTGCGAATCACGCTGTGCAGGTCGACGTAGGCATCGATGGGATAGTCGCTGCGAAGGTCGCTCAAGAGTCGGAACATGCCGCGAACGCCGCGATACGTACCTTTGACGTCGACCGGAACAACCACCAGGTTGTCGGGCGCGTTGACAAACAGCGTGGCAGCTACTTTCTGAGTAACCACGATGAACCGCGTCGCGGGATAGCAACGGCATGCCGAGTAGATTACCGGCACGGTCATTGCAACGTCGCCGAGCGCGGAAAACCGCGACACCAGCACGTTCTTATATTTCGAAACCAATTCCATCCCGTGCCTATTTCCCTTTGGCGTAAAGCACGGGGTTGGTGTCGGCGTCGTTATACATTTTCATTTGTCGGTAGACCTTCATATACTTCTTACCGGCAGCGATGTCGTCAAGGAGTTGGCTGATAGCGGTCGACAGGTCTTTTTGTTGCTCAAGCAGCACGGCGAGTTTTGCGCTGCATTTTGCCACATGGGCATCGGTAGCGTCGGTGCGCTTCACTTCTTGCTCCATATGGTAGATTTTCAGCGCAAGAATGCTTAGGCGGTCGACAGCCCACGCCGGGCTTTCGGTGTTGATTGTAGCATCTGCCGCCGGCACTACGTCTTTATAAAGGTCGCGGAAGTATGTGTCGATATCCTCAACCAAATCTGTACGGTCTTGGTTCGACTTGTCGATACGGCGTTTCAGCGCCAGAGCGTCGACCGGGTCGATGTTCGGGTCGCGGATAATGTCTTCCATATGCCATTGCACAGCGTCAATCCAGTTCTTACGGAAGAGCACGCCGTCGATTGTGCCGGGTTGATAAGGATTCTCCGGCGTTGCGTCGATATTGTCAAATTTATGGTAGTGCAGAGTTGTGTTAGCAAAAATCTCAATGCACTTTGAAACGAAAATATTCATAATATTGGTTTGAGAGTGTATAATAACACAAAGATAATGCCCATCTGCCGAAAAAGCAAAAATTCGCCAATATTTTTTAAACAACGTTGAGCGATTATCGTTTAGCGACGAACGTAACCCATCCCCGATAAACGATAAACGCTAATCGCTCCGTGCTACTTCAGTCCGGTGAGGGCGCGGAATTTCGCCGCGATGTCGATATTGTTGTTGATACGGCTGAAGCGCTCGCTGCCGACGCCGATAGCATACACGGGCACGGGATTGCCGGTATGGTTGTTGGTCGTAAAGCCGTAGCCTGTCTTATGGTTCAGCAGGTCGAAAACGGTCTCGCAGAAGTTGTTAAACTCTTTGTAGAGCGTTGCATTGCCCTTTGCGATGTTTGCGCGCAGGCGTGCATAACTGTCGAAGAGGCGTGCTTCTTCGAGTTCGCTCACTTCAATCGGGCCGAACAGTCCGAGGCGCTCGCTGATGAGTTGCTTCATCGAGTTCCAATCGCGGTGCTTCTCTTGTTGGCAGAGGTCGCTGAATTTCTCCTTCGACATACGTTGATAGTCGATAAGGTCGGGACGCAGATTGCCGTCCTTAACGCCGATCGTCATGCCGCCGGTATCGTGGTCGGCTGTAACGACGATGAGCGTCTCTTTCGGGTGTTGAAGATAGAAGTCGTAAGCAATGCGGAGCGCTTCTTGGAAGTTGAGTATCTCTTTGACAACGGTGCCGCCGTCGTTGCCGTGTCCGGCATGGTCGATGTTACCGCCTTCGACCATCATAAAGAATTTCGAGGGCGAAACGCGAGTGAGGTGGTCGAGACATTCGCGCGTGAGGTCGGCAAGCGAATTTGCTCCGGGGAGACTGTCGATGGTGTAGCCTATTTCGTTAGAACCTGCGGGATGTGCGGGCATGAGCAACACGCGGCGCGGATTCTTCTCGGCATGCAGCGCGTCGATGCCTTTTGCAACCGTCCAGCCGTTGGCACGCCAATCCTCAAAGATGCGCTCACCGCGAGCCATGTCGCCGTGCTCCGAGGCTTTCGTTCCCGCGCCGGCAATGAAGTCGAAGTTGGAGCGAGCACCGTCGTGGTTAATTTCCTCAGCCATGCCGCGATTTGCACGATGTGCATAGTGGGCAGCCGGCGTTGCATCGTCGTAAGCCACGGAAGTTACCAATCCTACGCCGTAGCCGAATTTCGTTTTCAGTTCGGTTGCCACAGACGTAACAGCAACAGTGTCGGGCGTAACGCCGAGCATTGAGTTTTTCGTTTTTACGCCGCAAGCCAAGGCTGTGCCGGCAGCTGCCGAGTCGGTCACCGGAGAATTTGCCGAATAGGTCCACGACTGCGATGCCACCGGGAATTGCATCATCAAAATCGGCTCTGCAGAGCCTTTTACCATACGATTGTAGTTTTCGGCAGCCGTAACATGTCCCATACCCATGCCGTCGCCGATAAATAAGAAGATGTACTTCGGTTTTGCCGCCTGAACGGTAGCAACAAGCGCTACGATGAGCGCAAATGTCAAAACTAACTTTTTCATTTATCTATGTTTTTATGTAGGTTCAATTCTATCATACTGTCTATAATATCGCGATTGTTCGAAAGGCGAGGAATCTTGCGCTGACCGCCGAGTTTGCCTCCGCGCTGCATCAGCCAGTCGTCGAAGAGCCCTTGACGCGCCTCGACGATGCTCAGTCGGTCGATGAAGATTCCGCCGGAGCGCTTGGCTTGATAGTCGGAATTGATTTGCTGCAGATTTCGGTCGAGCAGGTCGGCAAAGTGCTCGACGTCGTGCGGCGGTCGAGCGAATTCGATGAGCCACTCGTGGCGACCTTTCGTTGTGCGCGTGGCGTAGACAGGCGCCGCCGTATAGTTGAGGATGGCTTCGCCGGTTTGCTCGCACGTGCGGGCGATTGCCTCGTCGGCGTTATAGACCATCAGTTCTTCGCCGAAAGCATTGATGTAGTGCTTGGTGCGTCCGGCAACGGAGATTGTCAGCGGCGCGGTGCTCTCGATGCGCACGGTGTCGCCCGGGCGATAGCGCCACAAGCCGTTGCACGCCGTGATGACCAGTTCGTAGGTGCGACCCGCTACTACGCCTTCGATGGGCACAGCCTCGGGATTGTCGAGTTTGCAATCTTCGAAGGGAATAAATTCGAAGAAGATGCCCAGGTCGAGCAGCAGTAGCATTGCGTCGGACGTCGACGAATGTTGCGCGGCAAAAAAGCCTTCGGAGGCGTTGTAGGTGTTGACGAAGTGCATCTTGTCGGGGTCGGTAATGTCGCGATATTGCTCGCGGTAGGGGCGGAAATTGATGCCGCCGTGGAAAAAAACTTCGAGGTTGGGCCACACCTGGTGCACCGAATCGCAGCCCTCGACGCGCAGCAGTTCTTTCAGCACAGAAAGAAACCACGACGGCACGCCCGAGAGGTTGGTGACGTCGGCGTGGCGACTCGCCTCGACGAGCGCCGGAAGTTTGGCTTTCCAGTCTTCCATCAGGGCGATGCGCTTCTGCGGTATGCGCACGAGATTTGCCAACGGTGTTATGTTGTCTATAAGATTTGCCGAGAGGTCGCCGACGATGGCATGGCTGTGAAGTTCGTTGGCGAAACTGCCGCCGAGGATGAATGCCTTGCCGTCGAAAAGCCGGCTCTCGGGATTTTCGCCGAGATAGAGCGCCACGGTGTCGAATCCGCCTTGGTAATGACAGCGCTTGAACGATTCGCGGCTGATGGGGATGTACTTGCTTTTGCCGTCGCTCGTTCCCGACGATTGGGCAAAGTTGCGAACTCGCCCATCCCAGAGCACGTTCTTCTCGCCGCTGACCATGCGCATCACTTCCGTGCGGATGTCTTCGTAGCGCACGAGGGGCACTCGTCGACGAAATTCGTCGTAAGTCGTTATCGTTTTGAAGCCATAGCGACTGCCATACTCGGTGCCAACACCACATCGAAGCAACCAACGCAACTCGCCTCGCTGCGTGGCTTCGCCGTCGGCTGTGAGCCTCTCTATGGCTCGCAATCGACGCATAAACAGTGGTCTTATCAACGATGTTATGCTCATATCGCTTATTCCGTTTCTATTTTCCGCCGACGGTCAACAAGGCGGTAAATCGCGCCGGTACGGGCGTCTCGAATGTCATTTCTTTGCGCGTCATCGGATGCACGAAATCCAACGTGCGAGCGTGCAACGCCAACCGATGTATCGGGCTCGACTTAGCGCCATACTTGCGGTCGCCAACTATCGAATGACCGAGGTCTTTCATATGTACGCGTATCTGATTCTTTCGACCGGTGTCGAGCTCGAGTTCCATCAGCGAATAGCCGTTGGCTGTGGCAAGCCGGCGATAGCGCGTCACGGCAAGTTGCCCCGCCGACGGGTCTTGCGACGAATAGACCTCATATTGCGACGTTTCGCCAAGATAACTCTTCACCACGCCTTGCTCTTCCTCCACTTTGCCTTCGACGACGGCTACGTACGTGCGATGGAGCACCATATTGTTCCAGTTGTGCTGCATGGCGTCTTTGGCTTCGCGCGACTTGGCGAAAAGCATCAGCCCGGAGGTGTCGCGGTCGAGACGGTGCACGATGAAGAGCATCAGCCGCGGGTCTTTCTCTTTCAGGTAGTTACGCAGCGCACTGTAGGCTGTGCCGTCCTTGATGTTGTCGGTCGACACCGACAGAATGCCGCTACCTTTATTGATTACGATAATGTCGTCGTCTTCATACACCAACTGAATGCGCGGATGGCTGAACACCACGAACGGGCGCGTAAAATTGACGGTAATCTTGTCGCCGGCGGCAAGCGGCGCATTGAATTGCGTGGTCGGCACACCGTCGACTGCCACCTGTCCGTATTTGAGCATCGACTTCAACGCCGTGCGCTTGTGGTCGGTCAACTTGGCAATCAGAGCCGCAAGCAGCGTCGTTTCGCTCTCGACCTGCCACGTGTATATACTGTCGGGCTTCTTTTGCCCGGGTTTATTACTAACGTTTTTCGCCATAACGAATATTTTTTTGCAAATATACGCAAAAAAGGTGTAACTTTGCAGTATCGTACTAAAGTGACAACAAAAAATAACAAATCAACGATATGTACAGAACAAAAACTTGTGGAGAGTTGCGCATAGCCAACGTCAGCGAGACCGTTACGCTTGCCGGTTGGGTGCAACGCACACGCAAAATGGGCGGTATGACGTTTGTCGACCTACGCGACCGCTACGGCATCACTCAATTGGTGTTTAACGTCGACGTCAACGAATCGCTCTGCGAAGCCGCCAATCATCTCGGCCGCGAATTCGTCATCCAAGTGACCGGTACCGTCGAAGAGCGCTCTAACAAGAACGCAAACCTGCCGACCGGCGACATCGAAATCATCGCTTCCGACCTCCGCGTGCTTACGCATAGCGAAATCCCGCCGTTCACCATCGAAGACAACACCGACGGCGGCGACGACCTCCGCATGCGCTATCGCTACCTCGACTTGCGCCGAAGCTGCGTGCGCCGCAACCTCGAACTCCGTCACAAAATGACCATGGAAGTGCGCCGATACCTCGACAGCAAAGGATTCCTCGAAGTGGAAACTCCCATGCTCATCGGCTCTACCCCCGAAGGCGCTCGCGACTTCGTCGTGCCTTCGCGCATGAACCCCGGTCAATTCTACGCACTGCCGCAATCGCCGCAAACGCTCAAGCAATTGCTTATGGTGTCGGGATTCGACCGCTATTTCCAAATCGTTAAATGCTTCCGCGACGAAGACCTCCGCGCCGATCGTCAGCCGGAATTTACCCAAATCGACTGCGAAATGAGCTTCGTAGAGCAAGAAGACGTCATCAGCACTTTCGAAGGTATGGCTAAACACCTCTTCCGCACTCTGCGCGGCGTCGAACTCGACGAACCGTTCCTCCGCATGACTTGGGCTGACGCAATGAAATACTACGGCTCCGACAAGCCCGACTTGCGTTTCGGCATGAAGTTTGTCGAACTTATGGACATCCTCAAAGGCTCGGGATTCGCCGTGATGGACAACGCCGCCTACATCGGCGGTATCTGCGCGGAAGGCGCCGCTACTTACACTCGCAAACAACTCGACCAACTCACCGAATTCGTCAAACGTCCGCAAATCGGCGCTAAAGGCTTGGTTTACGCTCGCGTTGAAGCAAACGGAAATGTCAAATCGAGCGTCGACAAATTCTACTCCCAAGAAACGCTCCAAAAGTTGCGCGAAGCCTTCGACGCTAAGCCCGGCGACCTCATCCTTATACTCTGCGGCGACGACGCTATGAAGACTCGCAAACAACTCTGCGAACTCCGTCTCGAGGTGGCTAACCAACTCGGACTGCGCGACAAAAACAAATTCGCTTGCCTCTGGGTTGTCGACTTCCCGATGTTTGAATGGAGCGAAGAAGAAGGTCGCTTGATGGCTATGCACCACCCGTTCACCCACCCCAAAGACGAAGACATCCCGCTGCTCGACACCGACCCGGCTGCCGTCCGCGCCGATGCTTACGATATGGTGGTCAACGGAGTCGAAGTCGGTGGCGGCTCGATTCGTATCCACGACCCGAAACTCCAAGCCAAGATGTTCGAAATCCTCGGATTTACCCCCGAAAAAGCACAAGAGCAATTCGGATTCTTGATGAACGCGTTCAAATACGGGGCACCGCCTCACGGTGGCTTGGCTTACGGACTCGACCGTTGGGTGTCGCTCTTCGCCGGACTCGACTCTATCCGCGACTGCATCGCATTCCCGAAGAACAACAGCGGCCGCGACGTGATGCTCGACGCTCCCGCTCCGCTCGACCAATCTCAACTCGACGAACTCAACCTCGTTGTTGACTTAGAGCCTGTTTCATAATAAATATTAAAAGCAGAGGTCGCATAGTTTGAGGCGAGTTTTGTTTTGAACCAAAGGAGCATAGCGAGCTATGTGACTGCGGCGAAAAGCAAAAATCGCCCAAAATATGCGACAGGGCAGCACTTTTTTCTTCAAAAATTGTTATTCTTTAAAATTGAATTGCAATGAAGAGAAATTTGCTCACATCTGCTCAGAAAAAAATGGCTCAAAAAGTGAATCAATTATTTATGAAAAGGAAAAATACCTTTGCTCGGACATTCATTGGCATCTTCGTCCGTGCTTAACGGTTATG
>JBJEDP010000338.1:0-13815 GCA_051872175.1 Candidatus Limisoma sp. | reverse complement strand
TCATCTTCCGCACATCCGACGGCGCCGAACGATACTCGGAATACGTCAACTACCCATCGTCGCGATTCGACGTACTCTGGCCACGAATCGACGAAGGCGACATCGTGGTCTTCGGCTCTTACTTCGCCATCGACGACAACCCGCGACGCGGACTGCTCGAACTGCTCAACTACGCACAACAGCGCAAAGCCCTAATCGTCTACCTCCCCGGATTTCAGCCGCAACTATGCCCGCGTATCACTCGCGTTATGCCCGCTATCCTCGAAAACCTCGAGCTCGCCGACATCGTCATCGCACGGCAATCCGACATGGAGAAAATATTCGGCAAAAGCGACTCGACTCAAGTCTACAAAGACCACATCCTCTTCTACTGCCCCAACTTCATCTTCATGGACAGCAACAACCGCATCGACGTACACACCCCGAGCGGCAACTTCTCCGCTTCGCTTGCCGCCGACGAAAACAACCGACTCGGCAAAGACGCATCCTTCGCCGCCGGAATCGTCTACGGACTACTCAAAGAAGAAGTATTGCTCAGCAGCGTCAACAGCCTGAGCGCCGACGCTTGGAAGCGAATCATCGACAGTGCGACAGCCTTCGCCGCCGACTCAATCCGCTCCGGCGAAAACGTCATCACCCCAGCCTTCGCCCGCTCCCTCTAACCCCACCGCGGCAAGACTAAAAAGAACATCAATGCGCCAACCATTACAACAGAGCGCAGGCTACTCAATAGTATAAAAAAAATGCGAAACCACGGAGACATCGTCCGTGGCTTCTTTTTCCCATTTTAGAGTGTTCATATAGAGACTTAGCCTATACCAGCACTATTTCACTACAAAAGTACTCTTTCTTTTCTACACAACAAAATTTACGCCTAAAAAGTTACGCAAGATATTTTGAACCTAAAGCTATCATTTTCCATCAGCCGCCCTCTTACCTCTTACCTCTTACCTCTTACCCCTATTTCCACCTTAATTAATACGTTTTTTGCCTAATTCCAAAATTTTGCCTAATTTTGCGCCGCAAATACAAAGAAACAATAGTTGGTATGCCAAAAAATTTAGTAATCGTGGAGTCTCCCGCCAAAGCCAAAACCATTGGCAAGTTCTTGGGTAAAGACTACGAAGTGCTTTCGAGTTACGGTCACATCCGCGACTTGAAAAAGAAAGAATTCAGCATCGATGTCAATGACAACTATAAGCCGATTTACGAAATACCTTCCGACAAAAAAGAACTCGTAAAAACGCTCAAAGCCGAGGCGAAGAAAGCCGATATGGTGTGGCTCGCTTCCGATGAAGACCGCGAAGGAGAAGCTATCGCCTGGCACCTCTACGAAGTGCTCGGACTTACTCCCCAGAAAACGCGGCGTATCGTATTTCACGAAATCACTAAAAACGCTATCCTTAACGCTATCGAAAACCCGCGCGACATCGACATCAACCGCGTCAACGCTCAACAAGCACGCCGCGTGCTCGACCGTATCGTCGGCTTCGAACTCTCGCCCGTGCTCTGGAAGAAAATCAAGCCCGCGCTCTCTGCAGGTCGCGTCCAAAGCGTTGCAGTCCGCCTTATCGTCGAACGCGAGAAAGAAATCAAAGCATTCAAAAGCGAACAATACTACCGAATCGTTGCCGAATTTACCACCGACGACAACCACGTGCTTCATGCCGAACTGAGCAAACGTATCGCCGACCGCGCCGAGGCTGAAGCCCTCCTCAACGACCTCTCCGGCGCGGATTTCGCCATCAGCGACATCTCCGTAAAGCCCGTAAATCGCTGCCCGGCGCCGCCTTTTACAACATCGACGCTCCAGCAAGAAGCATCACGCAAACTGGGTTTCTCGGTTTCGCAAACGATGATGGTCGCGCAGAAGCTCTACGAATCGGGACACATCACCTACATGCGTACCGACTCCGTAAACCTCTCGTCGCTCGCACTCGGCACGATTTCGTCCGAAATCAAACAATCGCTCGGCGATAAATACTACAAATATCGCACATACCATACGACCTCGAAAGGCGCGCAAGAGGCGCACGAAGCCATTCGTCCTACCTACATCTCACAACGCGAAATCGACGGCACTGCGCAGGAAAAACGCCTCTACGAACTCATCTGGAAACGTACTATCGCTACGCAAATGGCTGACGCCGTTTTCGAAAAAACAAACATCGAAATCGCCATCAGCAACCGCCCCGAGCACTTCCAGGCTACCGGCGAACGCCTCGTGTTCGACGGTTTCTTGAACGTCTACAAAGAGTCGACCGACGACGACAACCAATCGCTCGCTAATCCTGACGAGTCCGACAACCTCCTGCCGAAACTCGGCACGGGCGAAAGCCTAAACCTCAGCTCGTGCGAAGCCGCTCAACGCTTCTCGCAGCAGCCGCCACGCTATTCCGAGGCTATGCTCGTCAAAAAACTCGAAGAACTCGGCATCGGTCGTCCGTCGACCTACGCGACAACTATCTCTGCCATACAAAACCGCGGATACGTCGAAAAAGGCGAAAAGCCCGGCGTGCGCCGCTCATACGAGGTGTTGACGCTCTCCGACGGCAAAATCAAATCGTCGAAGAAAACAGAAACAACAGGCGCCGAAAAGGGTAAATTCCTGCCCACGGATATCGGTGTCGTGGTCAACGACTTCCTTATGGAATATTTCCCCGACATCATCGACTTCAACTTTACCGCCAACGTCGAAGAGAAATTCGACGACATCTCGCAAGGAAAATCGCAGTGGAACGAGCAGATTGCCGATTTCTACTCAATCTTCCACCCCGAAGTCGAGAAAATCTCAAAACTCCGTCTGGAGCACAAAGTCGGCGAACGAATCCTCGGAAAAGACCCCAAATCGGGCAAAGACGTATCGGTCAAAATCGGCCGTTTCGGTCCTATCGTCCAAATAGGTAGCGCCGACAGCGACGAAAAGCCGCAATTCGCTTCTCTCCTCAAAGGGCAATCTATCGACACAATTACCCTCGACGAAGCCCTCAAACTCTTCGAACTCCCCCGCGACCTCGGCACTTACGAAGGCGCCGAAGTCACCGTTGCCATCGGCAAATACGGCCCGTACGTTAAGCATAACGGCACTTTCGTCTCAATCCCCAAAAGCCTCACGCCGCAAACAATTACCCTCGACGATGCCATCGAACTCATCAAGGGTAAAGCCGAAGCGGCGAAGAAAAAATTGGTCAAGAAATTCGACGAAGAGCCCGAACTCGAGATTCTCAACGGCCCTTACGGAACCTACATTGCCTACAAGAAAAAGAACTACAAGATTCCGAAAGGCACTGACGCTGAATCGCTTACCCTCGACGATTGCAAAAAAATCATCGAAGAGTCGGCTAACACGCCCAAAAAGCCCCGCCGCACAAAACGCTCATAGCCCCGGCGGCATCGTTTAGCGTTTATCGTCCATCGTGTAGCGTGTAGCGTTTATCTATTATCGTCAGACCGGTTCGACCACTCCGACCGGTCTGATTGATTTTTCCATCGCCTCCTCTTACCTCTTACCTCTTACCTCTTACCTCTTACCTCTTACCTCTTACCTCTTACCCTCTTACTTCTCCACTTTTTCCCCTTTTCGCTTGACAAATGCGCATTTTTCCTGTAATTTTGCAGAAAATTTCAACAACTATGGCAAAATCTACTAAACACCCTAAAGGTCTATATGTGCTCTTCCTTACCGAAATGTGGGAGCGTTTCAGCTACTACGGCATGCGCGCCATGTTCGTGCTCTACATGATTAAGTGCCTCACGCTCAGCAAGGAAGACGCCGCAAGCATCTACGGCAGCTACACCGGGCTCGTCTACCTCACTCCGCTAATCGGCGGATATCTCGCCGACCGTTATTGGGGAAAACGCCGCTCAATCCTGCTCGGCTCGCTAATTATGGCTTTAGGTCAGTTGTTGATGTTTATCAGCGCTTGCAACTACACAAGTGCCTCGGCGCCGTTCATCATGTTCCTCGGCTTGGGCGCACTCATTTTGGGTAACGGTCTGTTCAAGCCCAACATTTCGTCGATGGTCGGCGACCTATACGAGCACAGCGACAGCCGCCGCGACGCAGCCTACTCGATTTTCTACATGGGCGTCAACGTCGGCGCGATGATTGCCCCGCTCTGGTGCGGGTTCATCAGCAACGGCGACAGCCCCGAAGGTTTCAAATGGAGCTTCCTCTCGGCGGCTATCGGCATGATTATCGGCGGACTGACGTTCTACTTCCTGAAAAACCGATACCTGATTTCTCCCGAAGGTAAACAGCTCGGCACCAAGCCCGTACGCAACGTCGAGCAGCAGCAGAAGTCAGGCTCTTCCAAGTCGCTAATCATCTGGGGCGCCGCAATCGGATTGAGCATCTTCGGTGCTTTCTATCGAGCCGGAAGCGACCTCATCGGCGCGATTATCTACACCGTTTCTATCACTGTCCCCATCATCATACTCCTCGACCGCTCACTCACAACGCTCGAACGCAAGCGCATCGGCGTTATCTACGCAATCACGTTTTTCGTAATCTTCTTCTGGGCGGCTTACGAGCAGTCAGGCGCTTCGCTGACGTTCTTCGCCAACGAACAAACCGACCGCAACCTCTTCGGTTGGGAGATGCCCGCATCCTACTTCCAGTCGTTCAACCCCGTCTTTATCGTCCTGCTCGTTCCCTTGTTCAACTACCTGTGGAGAATCTTGGGCAAATACGGTCTCGAGCCGGCGGCGACGATGAAGCAAGCCATCGGTCTGGCGCTCCTCGCCGTAGGCTATCTCATCATTGCTAAAGGCGTCGACGGCGTCGCTCCCGAAGTGAAAGTCAGCATTATGTGGCTAACAAGCCTTTACTTCATCCACACGCTCGGCGAACTCTGTCTCGAGCCTATCGGCTTGAGCATCGTCAACAAGCTCTCGCCGGCGCGCTATTCGTCGCTACTTATGGCGGTGTGGATGCTCAGTTCGGCTACGGCAAACAAATTCGCCGGCATGCTGAGCACGCTCTATCCCGAAAACGGTGTGCCGAAAAGCCTGCTGGGCATCGAAATTGCCACAACAAGCGACTTCTTTATGATTTTCGTCTACATGGGATTTGCCGCCGCCATCATCCTCGCACTACTTTCGCGCCGTCTTGAGCGCTTGATGTAGCACTTCGCGATTGAGCCGGCGGCGCTCTGCGTCGAACACCCAGCCCCACTTGTTGAAATAGCGTATCATATTCTCGATGTGGATGCGCCGCATCTTCGCCGACCGATACGACTCGGCGCGGTGAGCGTGCACGATTCCCGTCGCGGGCCAATACAGCACGCGGCTGCGGCGGGTCATCCGCCGACTGATGTCGATATCTTCGGGATACATGAAAAATCGCTCGTCGAAGAGCCCGATTTCCATCAAATCGGCAAGCCGGAAAAACAAGAAACTGCCCTGCAGATACGCCACGTCGAGCGGCGTGCGATGGTCGTAGTCGGCAAGCGTATAGCGTCGACGGCGGCTGCGACAGAGACCACCGGGCAAAAAGCGGCGCAGCACTAAGTCGAACGGCGTAGGCAGAAGTCGGCACGTCGATTGCAGGCTGCCGTCGGTGTTGAGCACTCGCGGCTGCAGCAGCCCGACGTCGGTATGCGCATCCATAAACTCGACGATTCGGTCAATCGTATCGGGCACGAACTCCACGTCGGAATTCAGCACCAAATGGTAGCGCGATCCTGCCTCGACGGCGCGTCGAATGGCTTGATTATGCCCCGCGCCGTAGCCCACGTTCGCGCTCGCTATATACTCCACGCCGCGCGTCGCGCAATAGTCGCGAAGGTATGCCTCCGACGAATTGTCGACCACGTAGATTCGCTCGACTGCGTCGCTCTGCAACGAGTCGAGACATCTTCCCAACTCGCCGACTTCCGTCTTATAGCATACTATGGACACTGTTACCATCTCTCGATTTTTTACAAATGTAGTGATTTTAACTAAAAATGCGAAAAACAGAACACATTTTCAATCTACTTTAACTCAATTTATAGCCTTTTTGACAAGAAATATGCCCAAAATGCATTAATTTAGCAAATTATTTTATGTAACGATTTTTGAAATGAAGAAATACGGGAAAATATTAGCATTAGCGGCAATCATCGCTCTCCTCGCTCCGGCGTTTTTAGCAAACTCTTCCGACAAGAAATCGCAAGAGACCAACCAAGCCGCAATATATCGTAATTTGGCTATTTTCAACTCTTTATATAAGGAATTGGCGCGCTCTTACGTCGACACTATCAACCCCGAGCAAAACATAACTACGGCTATCGTCTACATGCTCGACGAACTCGACCCATACACGGAGTTTATCTCGGCGAAAGACCGCAACGACTTTATGACCATCTCTACCGGAGAATACGGCGGCATCGGCTCCTACATCGCCGAACTCCCCGAAGGCGGTGTCTGCTTCACCGAGCCTTACGAGGGTAGCCCGGCTGCCCTCGCCGGTATTCGCCCCGGCGACAAAATCCTGATGATTGACGCCGACACAACCACGAAATGGACTTCGTCGAAAGTCAGCGCAAAACTTAAAGGACAGGCGAACACAGTCGTCCGCGTAAAGGTGCAACGCCCTTACGTGAAAGACAGCATCATCGATTTCGAAATAACTCGCAAGAAAATCCAAATGCCGTCGGTGCCTTTCTTCTCCGCTATGGACAACGGCATCGGCTACATTAAGTTGACTACTTTCAACGACAACTCGCCCGAAGAAGTCAAAAACGCTTTGACGGAACTCAAAAAGGACCCGCGCGTCAAATACATCGCGCTCGACCTTCGTAGCAACGGCGGCGGCGTTATGGAAAGTGCCATCAAAATCGCAAACCTTTTCCTCCCGAAAAACACGGAAGTGCTCCGAACAAAGGGTCGTAACAAGCAAGACGAAAAGGTCTACAAAACGTCGGCAAACCCCGTCGACGCACAGATTCCGCTGGCGGTAATCATCGACGGCGGCTCGGCTTCCGCTTCCGAAATCGTTGCCGGCTCGCTACAAGACCTCGACCGCGCTATCATCGTCGGTAGCCGCTCCTACGGCAAAGGCCTCGTGCAGTCGACAGTTTCGCTGCCCTACGACAACATGCTCAAACTCACCACTCAAAAATATTACATCCCCAGCGGACGTCTTATCCAAGCCATCGACTACTCTCGTCGCAACCCCGACGGCAGCGTGGCGCGTATGCCCGACAGCCTTACCACGGTCTACCACACTGCGGCTGGTCGTGAAGTGCGCGACGGTGGAGGCATTACCCCCGACGTCAAAATCACTTGGCAACCTGCTAACCGTCTGCTTTACAACATCGTCCGCGACCGATGGAGTTTCAACTTCGCCACGAAATTCGCCGCCAATCACGACTCGATTGCCGCGCCCGAAAAGTTCGTCATCACCGACGATATCTTCAACGACTTCAAGGCGTTTATCGACCCTAAAAAGTTCAACTACGACAAAGTCTGCGAATCCGGACTCGCCAAACTCCGCGAAACGGCGAAAACCGAAGGCTATATGAACGACTCGACTGCTGCCGTGTTCGACCAACTCGACAAACTCCTTCACCACGACCTCCAGAAAGACCTCGACCACAACCGCAAAGAGATTTCGCGACTCATCGCCGACGAAATCCAAAAGCACTACTACTTCCAACGCGGCTCTATCATCGAAAGCCTCAAAGACGACGAGGCTATCGACACGCTGGCTAAAGTGTTTGCCGACGCCGACAAATATCGCAGCCTCTTGAAACCTTCTGTAAAATAGATTATTATGGCAAAAGTAACTGTATCGGTCCTTGAAATGATCTGCGTGGTCTGCGCAGCAAACGTCGAGCGTGCCGCTCTCGAAGTCGAGGGCGTGTCGCAAGCATCGGTCAACTTTGCCGCAAACACGCTGACGCTCGAATTCGACCCGAAAACTACCGACCTCCTCGAGGTGCAAAAAGCTATACAAGCCGCCGGATACGACATCGTGGTCGGCAACACTTCGGTCGACGAGCAACAGACCGAAGTCGACACCTATCGCCGCCGACTCCGCCAACTCATCGTGGCGTGGGCTATGGCGATTCCGGTTATGGCTATTTCGATGACCGCAGCAGCAGATTCGCTCGTCGCAAAGGTCGTCTGCGCTCTGCTCTCGGCTATCGCTCTCGTCGTTGCCGGAGGCGACTTCTATCGTCGCGCTTTCGCCATGCTGCGCCGACACACTGCCGGTATGGACACGCTCGTCGCACTCTCTACGGCTACCGCCTGGACATTTAGCACGGCTACGATGATTTGCCCGGACTTTTTCGGCTCTTCGAACGTCTACTTCGACTCGGCGGTCATGATTATCGCTTTTGTAATCACCGGAAACTTCCTCGAAACGCGAGCCAAAGCAAGCACTTCGTCGGCAATTCGCGACCTAATGGACCTCCAGCCGCCTGTGGCTGCAGTAATCCAACCCGACGGCCACGAAACCGACACGCCCATCTCGCAAATCCGCGTCGGTAGCCACATCCGCATACGCCCGGGAAGCAAAATTCCCGTCGACGGAGTCATCATCAACGGCGAATCTTACGTCGACGAAAGTATGCTCACCGGCGAATCGATGTCGCAAGCAAAGCAGACCGGCGACTACGTCTACGCAGGCACTATCAACGGCAGCGGAAGCATGATTGTTGCCGTCGACAAGCCACACAACGCCACCCTGCTCTCGCAAATTGTCGACACGGTCCGCGAAGCGCAAGGCAGTAAAGCCCCGGTGCAAAAAATCGCCGACAAAGTCAGCAAATACTTCACCGCTGTGGTCGTTTGCATCGCGCTCGCCACTTTCGCCATCTGGCTCGCCGTCGGCGGCTCGGCTATGCTCCCCAACGCCATCATTTGTGCCGTTTCGGTGCTCGTCATCGCTTGCCCGTGCGCCCTCGGACTCGCCACGCCGACCGCAATCACTGTCGGTATCGGCAAAGCCGCCGAAAACCATATCCTCATCAAAGACGCTTCCGCGCTCGAGAAAATCGGCAAAGTATCGATGGTCGTTTTCGACAAAACAGGCACTATCACCGAAGGGCGCCCGACGATTATCTCCATGCGCCGCAACCCCGACACGACCGACACCGCTATGGGCGTTCTTCTCGCTATGGAGCGTCGCTCGGAGCATCCCCTCGCCGCTACGATTTGCCGACACCTCGAGATGCAGGAAATCGTCGAAACTCCGATTACGGCGTTTTCCGTAGTCTACGGCAAAGGCGTCATTGCCGACTGCGCCGGTACGCGATACTGGGCTGGCAGCGAACCGTTTGCCAACGAAATGGGCGTTACCGTCGACCGTCGCAACTTCGTCGCCGGGACGACTGTCTACTTCGGCAAAACCGGAACGCTTCTCGCTTCTATCACGTTTGCCGACAAGATTAAAGATACGGCAATCGCTGCCATCGACAAGCTCCGCCACATGGGCATTCGAGTGGTAATGCTCACCGGCGACAACCGCGAATCGGCTGAAACAGTCGCCGCCGACGTTAGTTTTACGGAATACTACGCCGACATGCTCCCCGACGACAAAGACCGCTACATCAAGGCTAAACAAGCCGAAGGCCGCACCGTGGCAATGGTCGGCGACGGCATCAACGACTCGCAAGCACTCGCGCGCGCCGACGTCAGCGTGGCTATGGGTAGCGGAACCGACATCGCCATCGAAACGGCGATGATGACGCTCACTTCGTCCGACCTGCGTACGCTCCCGCGCGCCATCCAACTCTCGCGTCG
Source organism: Candidatus Limisoma sp. (assembly GCA_051872175.1). Classification (GTDB taxonomy): domain Bacteria; phylum Bacteroidota; class Bacteroidia; order Bacteroidales; family Muribaculaceae; genus Limisoma. The sequence continues at coordinate 4,080 of JBJEDP010000338.1, read as the reverse complement.
CACAATGCGCATCGTGCGTCAGAATCTCTTCTGGGCGTTCGTCTACAACATAATCGGCATCCCCGTCGCTGCCGGAATTCTCTACCCGGCGCTCTCTATCACGCTCGACCCGATGTGGGCAAGCGCCGCTATGGCTCTGAGTTCGATAACGGTCGTGGCTAACAGCCTGCGACTCAAAACTATAACTACCTAAACGCCTTCGAGTTTATGAAAATCGGCGATATTGACTTGGGCGAACGCCCCATAATGCTTGCCCCGATGGAGGACGTCACCGACGCTTCGTTCCGACTCATTTGCAAAGAACAAGGTGCCGACATGGTCTACACGGAGTTTGTCTCGGCGGATGCCCTCGTCCGTAACATCAACAGCACCGTCCGCAAACTCAACACAAACCCGGCGGAACGACCCGTTGCAATTCAAATCTACGGCAAGGAAATCGACCCGATGGTCCGAGCCGCCGAAATAGCCGAGCAGGCGCATCCCGACGTTATCGACATCAACTTCGGCTGCCCGGTCAAGAAGGTCGCTTCGAAAGGCGCCGGAGCGGGTATGCTCCGCAACGTCGACCTGCTGCTCGCCATAACGCGCGCCGTCGTTCGTGCCGTAAAACTCCCCGTAACGGTCAAAACGCGCCTCGGCTGGGACTGCGAAAACAAAATCATCGTCGACCTCGCCGAACGCCTCCAAGACTGCGGCATCAAGGCGCTCACAATCCACGGCAGAACGCGCAGCCAGATGTATTCGGGAGAGGCTGACTGGTCGCTCATCGGCGCGGTAAAAGCAAATCCGCGCATGTGCATTCCCATCATCGGCAACGGCGACGTTACAACGCCGCAACGCGTCGCAGAGTGCTTCGACCGCTATGGCGTCGACGGCGTTATGGTCGGTCGCGCTTCTATCGGCGCGCCCTGGATTTTCCGCGAAATGAAGCATTTCCTCGCCACCGGACGTCGCATCGACGATATCCCCGCTGCCGAAAAAATGGCGCTCCTGCGTCGGCAAATCACCGAAAGCATCGACCGCATCGACGAATATCGCGGAATCCTTCACATCCGCCGACATCTCGCCGCTTCGCCGCTTTTCAAAGGAATTCCCAACTTCCGCGAAACGCGCATCGCAATGCTTACCGCAAAAACCTACGACGAACTCAACCGAGTGCTCGAGCGCATCGAAAATGATTATTTACAATTCTAACTTTATAGCTATGAGAAAATTACGTTTTTTGATTTCTTCAATTCTCCTGCTCGCTTTCGCCGCTAATGCCGAAACTTTCCGCATCCCCGTCGGCGAATTCAGCGAACTCGTTGTCAACGACGACATCAACGTGGTCTACTCTGCCAACCCCGACTCGGTCGGCATGGTGGTCTTCGAAACGCGCAACGAATATGCTCACTTCATCCTCACCGACTGCAACAAAGGTCGCCTCAAAATCGAAGTGTCGTCGGATGCCGTCGGCATCAAAATGCCGACCGTCTACGTCTATTCGTCGTTCATCTCGCGCGTCGAAAACAATAAAAACGGCAAAATTACGGTCGCCGAAGTCAAGCCTACCGCGAATTTTTCCGCCGAACTCCAAGGTAACGGTAGCATCGCCATTAACGGACTCGAGGCTACTACCGTCGACCTCAAAATCATCACCGGAAAGGGTAACATCGAGGCTTCCGGCTCCTGCACAAGCCTGAACATCAAAAACATCGGCGCCGGCACTATCAATGCCGCCGACCTCAAAGCGAAAGGCGTTAAATGCAACGTCACCGGAACGGGTTCGGTTACATGTCACGCCGTCCAAGCGCTCTCGATTACGGGCTTGGGCTCGGGCAAAGTGTCCTACAAGGGCAACCCCGTCATCACAAAGGGTAAACTGGTGAAAGTCAAACTCATACCTATCACCGAAACGACCGTCACCGAAGAACCTGCCGACGACGAAGTGCCCGACGACGATTCGAGCAACAACGACCGCACGCCCGTCAACTTCTAACCGACAATGGCGGAAGCTGACCTGAAACATAAAACCGCACAAACCCTGAAGTGGAACGCCCTCGACCGCGTTGCCACTCAGGTTTTGTACGCCGTGACCGGCGTCGTCCTCGCTAATCTTCTTACAAAAGAAGATTTCGGGCTCGTCGGCATTATGCTCGTCTTTCAGGCTTTCGCCCAACTTTTCGTCGACAGCGGATTCTCTTCCGCGCTTATCCAAAAAAAATCGCCCACCGACACCGACTATTGCACCGTGCTCTACTTCAACATGGGCATCAGCGTGGGCATCTACATCATCCTCTGGTTTGCCGCACCGCTTATCGCGGACTTCTTCGGCGACCCGCGCCTCACTGCGCTCTCGCGCGTAATGTTCCTCTCGTTCATCGTCAACGCCACGGCTATCGTGCAGACCAACCGTCTGATGAAGCAAATGACCGTCGGCAAAATCGTCGCCTCCAACAGCATCGGACTTACCCTCTCGGGCACCGTCGGAATCGTCCTCGCCATCCGAGGATACGGCGCTTGGGCTATCGTCTGGCAGACCATCTCGCTCGCCGCCGTGCGCTCGGCATTTCTCTGGCTCACAACCGGTTGGCTGCCGCGCGAACGCTTTAGCCGCGACTCCCTGCGCTCGGTCGTCAAAGTCGGTACGGGCGTGATGACGAGTTCGTTTCTCAACACGCTCTCGCTAAACATCTACTCCTTTATCATCGGACGTTTCTGCAACCTTGCCACCCTCGGATGCTACACACAAGCCGACAAATGGAGCAAAATGGGCGTAACATCGCTCACGCAAATCCTCACAAACACATTTCTGCCGATTCTCAGCAACCTCCAGAACGACGCCGAACGATGGCTTCGCGCCGCGCGTAAGATGAACCGCTTTGCCTCATACCTCTCAATTCCGGCTATGCTGTTGCTCATCGCCGTCGCCGAGCCGGTATTTCACATCCTCTTCGGAACAAAATGGGACGACGCAATCCTGCTCTTCCAAATCCTTGCCGCTCGTGGCATTTTCGTCATCCTCACGTCGCTCTACAACCACTACCTGCTCGCACTCGGTCGCAGTCGCGCGCTCGTCGTCTACGAAATCGTCAAAGACTCCATAATGATACTCGCCATCGTCGTGACAATCCCCTTCGGCATCGAAGCAATCGTCTGGGGACAATTCGCCTCGGCAGTCCTGTTCTACCTCTTCGCAATCGCCTACGTCGCTCACCACACCGGCTATCGCATGCGCAACATCGTCGGCGACGCCGCGCCCTACGCAGCAATATCAATCGTCCTCGCCGTTGCCGCTTACGCCCTCAACAGCCTCGACATCACACCCTGGCTAATCCTCCCCATGCAACTCATCGCCTTCGCCGCCCCCTACATCCTCGCAAACCGCCTCCTCGGTTCAACAGTCCAACAAGACGCCCTCGCCTACCTCCTCAAAAGAAAATAACCCAACCCTCACCAAAGCGCATTCCACTGACATTCAACAGAGTAGCGCCGCGCCTCGACACGACCGAGCATGGCGAGCGGAGCGAACGAGAATCCACAGCGTGTCGAAGATACGCTGTGGATAGTGTGCGTCGGAGACGCGCCGGTTGTGGTAAACCCCACGCTCAGCCTCGGAGAGCGCTTAGCGTGGGGGACTACGACACCTCCCACACCTCGAGCCTCGGAGAGGGTCGGTTGTGGTCGCAGATTTGCACGCCACAGCATTGCCAATTCACACATACATATACCCACCCCCAACACCAATGAGCTAAATTGCATAGATTTTGCTCATTGGCACTGCTAAGTCGGAGACTTTGCCAGCCGATTAACCTTATAACCTCCTAACCCCCTTACCGCGCACCCCTACCTCTTACCTCTCCCCACTCTTACCCCTTACCCCTTACCTCTTACCTCTACCCCTTACCATTTTCTTCCCCAAAATCTTGACAAATCGAAAATTTGTTTGTAACTTTGTGCCGTTTTAACGGAATGAACGTGGATAAGTTAGTTGATTTTAAATTACAATTAGCCGGCTTACCCCTTGGAAATCAAGAGTTTGACTACGTTGTCGACACTGAATTTTTCGCGAGAATGGATAGTTCCGAGATTCATTAGATC
>JBJEDP010000337.1:0-2737 GCA_051872175.1 Candidatus Limisoma sp. | reverse complement strand
TAGCGAAATATACTGAATTTTGATAATTATTAATCAATAGTATTTAACAATGAAAAAACTTATCTTTCTTTTTACAATTATCATTCCTTTTATAGGAATAGCTCAAACGAATTCTTCTCTCAAATCATCTTTAGTCGGTATTTGGTCCTTTACAGATGAATTATACGAAGGTAGAAGTGACGAAAAAATCACTTACACTTTTAATGCAAATGGGAGCGGAACTCGACATACTTCAGAATGGAAACAAGCTGATGTATTAGGAGGCGAAATTGTTCCTGCGGAAACTGTCAACATTAAATGGAAAATACAAGAAAATACTCTAATAATCACATTTCCAAAAGGACAATTAGAATATAAAAATCTAAAGAAGGTTAATAGCAATAAAATTACAGGTGATTATTACGATCTTGCAGAAGATTATTCACCTATAGTTACATTTACGAGAAAGAAATAATGAAGGTGGTCAACTAATCACTACTTGACTACTAAATTGTGACCACCTAACGAACCACATCGAGGTTCATAATCTATAGGTAGTATTCACTCCTCACACTAGATACCTTCTGGGGCTTAGCGTGAGTAACCAAGTTGCGTATGCTGTTAATAGGTGTATGCCGTGCGACACAAAGTGGCTCCCTGCGCAACTCCGCACCCCTTGACATAACCTCAGTCAAGGCCCTCGAACGCTCTATGGGAAAGTAACCGACTGTGGCGCGCTTTTTTGGTGGCGTGTGGCTATGTGGCAATGTATTGATAATGAGGGCATTGTAGGGTCGCGCCTCGGTGCGACCTACCAGGCGGGTAGTCGACGTATATGCTTGAATACCAACAAGATACACAACAAACGTAGGGTCGCACCTCGGTGCGACCGGGCAGGCGATGGATTTGTTCCGCACCCATAATAGGTCGCAGCAAGCCGCGACCTTACCCTATTGACACTCGGTGTATACACATACAAATCGGAGCGAACGAGCATCCCCAGCGTGTCGAAGATACGCTGGGGATGGGGAGCATCGGAGACGCGCCGGTTGCGGTAAACCTCACGCTTAGCCTCGGAGAGTGCTTTGCGTGAGGAACGAAGCCCTGGAAACCTCGAGCTTCGGAGATGCTCGGTCGTAATAGTAGATATGTTCTCTAACCCATAACCACTAACCTCATAACCACGCCGACAGCGCCGTATAACCACCACCTCTTACCTCTTACCTCTTACCTCTTACCTCTTACCTCTTACCTCTTACCTCTCCAAACACGAATCGATAAAGCGATAGCGGGCTTCGAGTTGGGTATTCTGTTCCTGGCGGCTGTTGACGTCGATTTGCATCACCGGCGCGACTTCTTTTCCGTTTATCGGCTCCCAATGCGGCAGTCCGAGTCCGTTCGGATTGCCCGTCTTGATGAAATTGACAAACATCTTCACGAAAATTTCCGACACGGCATAGTCGTCGGCATTCCAGGCGAACACTTTGTTGGTCGGGAGATTTCCCATCTGATACTCAATGTCGGCGGAATGAACGGCGCCCGGTACTTTTGGCACAGCCGGACGGTCGGATTCCGCTTTCTGCACACCTCCGGCGAGCCCGGCAACCATACCTTTTTCGACCATCTCCGGACGCGGATGACAATAGCAATAGCGATAGACGGGTGCGTCGCTCGTACGCCGTTGAAGGTCGAGCCATTTCCAGGTTGAATAGGCGATAAACATATCGCCGCCGAGTTCGTAACCGGGTTTGCCCAATATGTCGGAATCGTTGGTAATGCCATATTTTGCAAAGACCTCGTCGGCGGGCACGCCAAGCCAGTCTTCGACTGCCGGCGCAAGATTCTGCCGGGTGGGCGATTTGCCGCCGAGATACATTGCAGCCGACATTTCGGCATTGTTGTTGCCTATCAAGCACGGCACGTGCGCCTGTTCGCCGTTTTTGTAGATTTTCATCGGCTGTTCGGGCATAAAATAGCCGTCGATGTTGTACGTCGGAACGCTTTTGACGTTCGCCTTTTCGAGCAATTCTTCAGCCGAAAGTGCGCGCAACTCTTTCAGGCTGCGGCAGCCCATTTCTTCGGCTTTAGCCACACCCTCCCGCTCAGCCTCGGCAAGCGTGTGCCACGGGCGCTTCGTGATGCCCAGCACCGAACCGCTCGAGCCCATCGCTTGCGCAATCATATCGCGACTGAGCGGCGACGCCATCAAGGCACTTACCGACAGCGAGCCTGCCGACTCGCCCATAATGGTGATTCGCTGCGGGTCGCCTCCGAAAGCGGCTATATTGTCTTTCACCCAACGGATTGCCGCCACTTGGTCTAAGAATCCATAATTTCCCGAACCGCCGTAGTCGGCTTCGGCAGACAACTCCGGATGAGCGAAAAATCCGAAAATACCCTCACGATAGTTTGCCGTTATGGCAATCACGCCGTTGCGAGCCAGCGTCATTCCGGCATAGCGCGGCTCACTGCCACTTCCTGCCATCAGTCCGCCGCCATTGAAGTAGATGAGCACCGGCAGACGCTCGTCCCACGACTGCGAAGGCGTCCAAATATTGAGATAGAGGCAGTCTTCGCTCATCTGCGACGTGCCGAACATCATATCGCCGAAAATGTTCTGCTGCATCGGATTCGGTCCGAAATCTTTCGCCGAGCGAACGCCCGACCAATTCTCCACAGGCTGAGGAGCCTTCCAGCGCAACTTGCCGACAGGAGGTTGGGCAAACGGTACACCTTTAAACACTTTCACACCCGAGCA
>JBJEDP010000336.1:0-14130 GCA_051872175.1 Candidatus Limisoma sp. | reverse complement strand
GGTCGACGCCGAGACGCTCTGCCACAGCATCGACGAGCACACTGCCTTTCTCTTTAATGCTATCGGCGAGTGCCAACACGGGTAACATATCTTTCTGCTTCGACAATTTGTTGCCGTTGTTCACCTCGCGATTGAAGTGGATTGCCAAGTGAGGAATCACCATCAGCGGACGGTCGAAATTGATGAGCACCGACCGTGGATGCAGAGCATCGGCACCGCGAAGCATTACGCGTCCGGCAAGCGACAGCGGACGGTCGAACCACGTGTAGAGTATCGGTCCGCCATAGACCTCCGTATTAAGGCTAACCACGCCTTCGCGAAGCATTTCGGCGTTGGGCTTGATGCGGAAACACGGCGAATCGCTATGCGCCGCAATGATGCGGAAGCCCGTTTCCGATGCCGGACGGCTGCCGACAACGAAGGCAAACACGGCGGTATCGTTTTTGGTGGTGAAATACTTTTTTCCGGCTTTCAGTTGCCACGCATCGGCGAGGTTCAGCTCCTCGAAGCCTGCGCCGACGAGCCGACGGCGAATTGTGTCGACTGCGAGGAAGTTGCACGGACTGCTGTCGAGAAACTCCAGCAGCGAATCGGTTTTGGTTTTCATATATTAATACTTTTCTGAATATTTGATGGAATGCAGGGCACGAAGGACGTTGCAAAGCGTCTGACCCCAATAGGCGTCGAAACTCTCGCGGCAAATGGCAAGATAGTCGACGATGTGTTCTTGCGGGATGTCTTTCACCGAATGAATCAAATCGTAAAGGCACTGAAAAATGTCGGCAAGACACTCCGATACGCTTGCCGCTATGGGCGTGTCGCTAAACTTCATGTCTTCAACAAACACCTCAAGAAACGTGTCGTCTTCGCCCATAAGCATCTCCAGGTTGCGGCGCACGCTGTCGTAGTAGATTTCGTCGAGCACGCCGTCGGCATACGTCTCTTCCAAGACCGGCAAGTCGAGGTCGGTTGCCGCTATGTAGATTCGTGGCAAAATCTTGAGCATATGGTCGATAAATTCCTCTTTTTCAACCGTTTCCACGCTCTCCAAAGCATTGCAATACTCGTTTGCCAAGCCTAAAAACAAGATGCTGTTGTTGTTTAGTTTATCCATATAGTTCGTTTTTCTTTATATAGTCGTAAACCCTGTCGGGCACCAAAAAACGCACGTCGTTGCCGCGGCTGATGCTCTCGCGAATCTGCGTCGACGAAATCTCTATCAGCGGAGCCTCGAACGCCGTAACGCCTTCGACGCCACAAGGCATCTCGTAGCCGCGCCGAGGATAGACGATTACGCCGTAGCGCTCCACAATCTGACAACTCTCGCGCCAGCGGTCGAAGATTTGCCAATTGTCAGCCCCGATTATCAGCCGAAATCGATGTTCGGGATACATCTGCGAAAGCCGATTTAGCGTATCTATCGTGTAAGACGGCTTGGGCATCGACAATTCCACGTCGCAAACCTTTATGCGTTCACACTTTTCAACGGCACGGCGCGCCATCTCAAGACGGTGTCGTTCCAATGAGGCATCGGCACTCTTCAGCGGATTTTGCGCCGAAACGGTTAGCCAAACTTCATCGACCAAACCACTTTGGCTCAGCACGTTAGCCAAGATGCAATGTCCAACGTGGATGGGATTGAAACTGCCGCCAAAGATGCCTATATTCATCGACTTACGTACTCTTTTATTATTGCTCGCGTCTGCTCTACCGCTTTCTCCAAGTCGTCGTTGACAACCCGGCAATCGTAGCGGTCGGCAAACCTCATTTCGTATTCCGCTTTCGCCACACGTCCGTCGATAGCCTCTTGGGTGTCGGTGTTGCGCTGCTCCAAGCGAGTGCGCAGAGTAGCTACGCTCGGCGGCATAATAAACAGCGCCAACGCATTGGGATACAAGCGTTTGACGTTCAATCCGCCGCAGACGTCGATGTCGAGAATCAAGTTGCGACCGCTGTCGACCACGCGACTGACTTCCGACTTGAGCGTACCGTAGAGTCGTCCGGGATAGACCTCTTCATACTCCACAAAATCGCCTCGGTTGATGCCTTCGCGAAACTCTTCAACGGTCAAGAAATGATAGTCCACGCCATCGGTTTCGCCGGTACGCGGCTGTCGGCTCGTTGCCGACACCGAAAACGACAAATTCAACTCCTTGTCGTCGATTATTCGCTTGATAATCGTCGACTTACCAGTGCCTGACGGCGCCGATACGATGATGATTTTTCCCGTTGCCATGACGCTACATTACGTTAAGTATTTGCTCCTTGATTTGCTCCAGATGGTCCTTCATACGCACCACGATGCGCTGCAGTTCGGCATGGTTTGCCTTCGAGCCGAGGGTATTGATTTCGCGTCCCATTTCTTGAGTAATGAAGCCTAACTTTTTGCCTTGTCCGGGCTCGCCTTTCATTGTCTTAAGGAAATAGTCGAGGTGGTTTTGCAAGCGTATCTTTTCTTCGGTAATGTCGAGTTTTTCGATATAGAAAATCATCTCTTGCTCGAAGCGATTCTTGTCATAGTCGACGCCTTCGAGTTTCTCAAGTCCGTCGACGATGCGACCGCGGATGCGCTCAATGCGCTCGCCCTCATATTGCGGAACTTCCAAAAGCAAGCCTTGAATGCCCTCGATTTTTTCTTCGAAGAATTTTTCCAAGCGAGCACCTTCTTGCGTGCGGAATTCGACGAGACCGTCCAACGCTTCGCCGACGGCACGTCGTAAGGCTTCGACCTCGTCGGCACCTACGCCGCGATTTTCGGGCTTAAGCACGTCGGGCATTCGCAGCAGCGTTGCCGACCAGTCAGTCGGTGCCGGCACGCCCAACTCGTTCGACATTTCTTCTATCATTTCTTTGTAGCGGCGCGCCATTGCTACGTTGACAGCACCTGCCGCTGCCGTCTCATTAGCCTCAATGGTTATGGTGGCTTCGACTTTGCCACGCTCAAGACGCTGCGCAATGTCGCCGCGCAATCCCATTTCCGCCTCGCGATACTGCTGAGGCAACCTTACAGACAAATCCAATTGCTTACTGTTCAGAGATTTAATTTCGGCGGTAAACTTCAGTTCGCCACATTCAGCCACCGAGCTGCCGAAACCTGTCATTGAAAGTATCATATATATATTGCTTTTTGACGCAAAGTTAGCACACCGACTCAAAAATATCAAGTATTGAAGCGGAAATTTTAGGCAAGAGTGAACGAGTGACTGAGTTAATGAGTCTGTGAGTAGACGAGTGTTTAAGCCCGACTCATCCTCCCATCAACTCATCAACCCGTCAACTCTTGCACCATCCAAGATAAAATCGTAAATTTGCAAACTGAAAAGCGCAGACGGTCGGCGGCTGTGTGCAGTCGGGCGACGTCGGCGGAATTATTTATTTTATGGCATTAATTGATATATTAATTCTTACCCTTATAGTTGTTGGAGCAATTATCGGATACTGTAAAGGACTTGCCGCCGGCATCGGTAGCCTTGCCGGATTGGTTATAGGTATCTTGGCTTGCCGAATGTTCGGCAGCGTTGTTGCCGAAGCAATTATGTCGATGTTCGAGAATACAGAAGTGTATGTCGCCACCATTCTCGCGTACATCGTTGTCTTTTTTGTATTTTTCTTCGGCATAAAATTGGTAGCTTGGTTGCTCAAGGAGTCGCTGAAAGCGCTGAACTTGGGAGGATTCGACCGCTTGAGCGGAGCCGTGTTCGGCGCCTTGGAGTGGCTGTTGCTGCTCAGCGTGGTGCTCAACGGGCTCTATGCGCTGGCTCCCGACTTGTCGCTCTTTCACTCGTCGCATCTGCTGGGCGGACGAATTTTCGACTTCGTGATGAGTTTTGCCCCGTGGGCGTGGGGCGTCGACATTATCCCCAACTCTGTAGGGTAGAACTTTTTACTGATAGATTTGTTATCCTTTCGACTTAGAACAGATATGGAAGAAATCAAAGACATAATCGAACCTGCCGATGCCGCCGGCAACGGTGCCGGCAGAGATTACAAATACGGCTTCGTCACCGACATCGAAACGGATGTGATTCCCGTGGGTCTGTCGGAAGACGTTGTCCGCCACATCTCAGCCGTCAAAGGCGAACCCGAGTGGCTGCTCGATTTTCGCCTAAAGGCTTATCGCCATTGGCTGACGATGAAAATGCCCGATTGGGCACACCTTCAAATTCCGGAAATCGACTACGATGCCATCAGCTACTACGCTGCGCCTCGCCAAAAGGCTAAGCCGGGAACGATGGACGACGTCGACCCGCAACTGCGCAAGACGTTCGACCGCCTCGGCATTCCCCTCGAAGAGCAAATGCGCCTGAGCGGCGTTGCCGTCGATGCCGTTATGGACAGCGTGTCGGTCAAGACCACCTACCGTGACAAGTTGGCTGAACTCGGCGTGATTTTTTGCTCGATTTCGGAGGCTGTCAAAGACTATCCCGACTTGGTGAAACGCTATCTGGGCTCGGTGGTGTCGTATCGCGACAACTTTTTCGCAGCCCTCAACTCGGCAGTGTTCAGCGACGGTTCGTTTGTCTACATCCCCAAAGGCGTGCGTTGCCCGATGGAATTATCGACCTATTTCCGCATCAACGCAGCCGGAACCGGACAATTTGAGCGCACGCTGATTGTTGCCGACGACGACGCATACGTGTCATATCTCGAAGGATGTACGGCGCCTATGCGCGACGAAAACCAGTTGCACGCCGCAATCGTCGAAATCGTTGTCGAAGACCGCGCCGAGGTGAAATATTCAACCGTGCAAAACTGGTATCCCGGCGACAGCGAAGGCCGTGGCGGCATCTACAACTTCGTAACCAAGCGCGGACTCTGCCGCGGCGACCACTCGAAACTCTCGTGGACGCAGGTCGAAACAGGTTCGGCTATCACGTGGAAATACCCCAGCTGCATTCTCCGCGGCGACTATTCCGTCGGCGAATTCTACAGCGTTGCCGTAACAAACAACTTCCAACAAGCCGACACGGGTACTAAAATGATTCATATCGGCAAAAACACGACAAGCACAATCGTGTCGAAAGGCATCTCCGCAGGACGTAGCCAAAACAGCTACCGCGGTTTGGTGAAAATCGCCAAAGACGCCACCAATTGCCGCAACTATACGCAATGCGACAGCCTGTTGCTCAGCGACACCTGCGGCGCTCACACTTTCCCCTACATCGACGTGCAAAACGATTCGTCGGTGGTCGAACACGAAGCAACTACGTCGAAAATCAACGAAGACCAACTCTTCTACTGCAACCAACGCGGAATAGCCACCGAAGACGCTATCGGACTGATTGTCAACGGCTACGCGAAGGAAGTTATGAACAAATTGCCGATGGAATTTGCCGTCGAAGCGCAAAAACTGCTGCAAATTTCGCTCGAAGGCTCGGTGGGTTAGTAAACATAACAAACGAAGTAAATTATCACTAAAATGCTCGAAATAAAGAATTTACACGCTGAAATCAGCGGAAAAGAGATACTTAAAGGCATCAACCTGACAGTGCGCCCCGGCGAAGTGCACGCCATAATGGGTCCTAACGGCTCCGGCAAGTCGACGCTCTCAGCCGTACTCACCGGACATCCCGCCTACACCGTTACCGAAGGCTCGGCAACTTTCTACGGCAAAGACCTGCTGGCGCTTTCGCCGGAAGAACGCTCTCACGAAGGTCTGTTCCTGAGTTTTCAATATCCGGTGGAAATCCCCGGCGTGTCGATGGTCAACTTCATGCGCGCCGCTCTCAACGCCAAGCGTAAGTATCTCAACCTCGAGCCGCTCTCGGCAAGCGACTTCTTGAAACTTATGCGCGAAAAGCGTGCCATCGTCCAACTCGACAACAAACTCGCTTCGCGCTCGGTCAACGAAGGCTTCTCCGGCGGCGAAAAGAAGCGTAACGAAATCTTCCAAATGGCTGTGCTCGAGCCTCGCCTGAGCATCCTCGACGAAACCGACTCCGGTCTCGACATCGACGCTCTACGCATCGTGGCTGAAGGCGTAAACAAGCTGAAAACAGCTAACAACGCTACTATCGTCATCACCCACTATCAACGTCTGCTCGACTACATCAAGCCCGACATCGTCCACGTGCTCTACAAAGGCAAAATCGTTAAAACCGCCGGTCCGGAACTCGCTCTCGAACTCGAAGAAAAAGGCTACGACTGGATTAAGGAAGAAGTCGACAACAAATAAATTATTATGGCTGCTTTAGACCAATACATACAACTATATAACGCCCACCGCGACACTATCGACGGCAAGTCCGCTCCGGCTCTCAACCGCCTGCGCCCGACTGCCGCAAAAGTGCTTGCCGATGCAAAACTGCCCGTCAAAGGCGACGAAGACTACGAGGCTACCGACCTCGAATCGGTCTTTGCCGACGACTATGGCATTAACATCAACCGTATCGACCTCGGCGCAAATCCCGCCGACGCTTTTCGCTGCGAAGTGCCAAACATGAGCACTTGCCTATTCTTCTTGTCGAACGACGTGTTTTTCGCCTCCGACAAGGCTTATCAAAGCATCCCCGAAGGTGTCGTAATCTCGTCGCTCAAACAAGCGGCAACAACCCATCGCGAAATCGTCGAAGCTCACTATGGTAGCATCGCCGACATCAACGACCCGACAACCGCACTCAACACGCTGTTGGCGCAAGACGGTTTGTTTGTCTACGTGCCCGAGAACGTGCGCCTCAGCAAACCCATACAACTCGTCAACATCCTCAACAGCAGTTCGCCGCTGATGGCTGTCCGTCGTATGCTCATCGTGCTCGAACGCGGCGCTCAGGCTCAGTTGCTCGTCTGCGACCACACTCAAAACAAAGACGTCGACTACCTGGCAAGCCAAGTCATCGAAATCATTGCCGGACCGGGCGCTACGTTCGACTACTACGACATCGAAGATTCGTCGGCAACCACTCGCCGCGTATCGTCGGTCTACGTCGACCAGGACGACAACTCCAACGTCATGCTCGACGGCATCACGCTTCGCAACGGATTGACGCGCAACAACTATAAAGTGGACCTCAACGGTAACGATGCCGAACTTCATCTGCTCGGAATGGCTATTGCCGATGGCAATCGACACATCGACAACCATACCGTTGTCAACCACATTGGCAAGCGAAGCAACACCGACGAACTCTTCAAATACGTGCTCGACGACAACGCCATCGGTGCGTTCTCCGGACTCATTCGCGTGGCTCCCGGCGCCGACAAAACGGTGGCTTACCAAAGCAACAAAAACATCTGCGCTTCGCCTAACGCCAAGATGCACTCCAAGCCGCAACTCATCATCGACTGCGACGACGTTAAGTGCTCGCACGGCTCAACAATCGGACAAATCGACAAAAACGCTCTGTTCTATATGCGCTCGCGCGGCGTGCCAGAACACGAAGCTCGCATCATGCTTATGCAAGCCTTTATGAACGACGTGATTGCCGGCGTGCGCATGGAGTCGCTCAAAGACCGCCTGCGTCACCTCGTCGAAAGCCGTTTCAGCTGCAATCAAGCATCGTCGTGCGCTTCATGCCGACAAAATCAATAGAACACAAACACTAAAGCCACACAAATGCTCGACATCAACAAAATACGCTCTGAATATCCCATACTTGAACGGAAAATTTTCGACCGACAACTCGTCTACCTCGACACTGCCGCAACTTCGCAAACGCCGCAATGCGTAGTCGACAAGATTTGCGACATGTATCACACCAAGAAAGCAAACGTTCACCGAGGCGTTCACCAACTGTCGCAAGAAGCTACCGACTGTATGGAAAGCACCCGCGAGAAGGTGCGCCGCTTCCTCAATGCCGACTCGACCGAAGAAATCATCTTCACTCGCGGCACCACCGAAGCAATCAACCTCGTGGCTTCGTCCTACGGCGAAAAACTCTGCAACGGCGACGAAATTATCCTCACCACTATGGAGCACCATTCCAACATCGTGCCCTGGCAACTGCTACAGCAGCGTAAGCGTATCCGAATCAACGTCGTGCCTATCAACGAAAAAGGCGAACTCCGCCAAGACATCTACGAAGATATGTTCACCGAAAACACCCGACTCGTCGCCTTCTGCCACGTGTCGAACGTGTTGGGCACCGTCAACCCGGTGAAACAAATGATAGAGATAGCCCGCCGCCACGGCGTGCCCGTCCTCGTCGACGGTGCTCAAGCGGCTCCGCATATCAGCGTTGACGTAAAAGACCTCGACGCCGACTTCTACGTCATGTCGGCTCACAAAATGTATGGCCCCACAGGCGTCGGCGTGCTCTATGCCAAGAAAGAATTGCTCGAACGAATGTCGCCCTATCAAGGCGGCGGCGAGATGATTGGAAACGTCTCGTTCGAGAAAACAACCTTTGCCGCCCTGCCCTACAAGTTCGAAGCCGGAACACCCGACTTTGTCGGCATCTCCGCTTTCGGCGAGGCTATCGACTACATCAACCGACTCGGCATCGACAATATTGCCGACCACGAACATCAGCTCCTCGACTACGCCACTCGTCGACTTATGGAAATCCCCGAAATGCGCATTTTCGGCACCGCCGACCACAAAAGCGGCGTAATCTCGTTCCTCGTCGGCAACATTCACCATTACGATATGGGCATGCTTCTCGACAAGCAAGGCGTTGCCGTCAGAACCGGACACCATTGCGCCGAACCGCTGATGCACACGCTCGGCATCGAAGGCACTGTCAGAGCGTCATTCGGCGTCTACAATACCCGGAAAGAAATCGACGCCTTCGTCGAAGCCGTAAAGCGCGCCGCCACCCTACTCGCTTAGACGATTACGCCTCGTGAATAGGTCGTCGGCTGTTACTTGTGAGTTGATGTTATTCAGCGAATAAGCGTTTTTGACAAGCCCGGAATTGCAGACAAGAGTCAGTGCCAACCTTTTTCGCGTCTTCGTCAGATGACGAAATACAGCGACTTTGCTTTGCAGATTCTCCATATATTTTTTGTCTATCAAGCATGGCTCCTCGGAATACTTGATTTCACAGATATTGATTATCTTATCACCGCGGTCAATCAAAAGGTCGATTTGCGCGCCCGGATGCTCCGAAGTAGCAGTAGTGCTCCACGCATATTCGTTCGTGATTACCCCACTTATGCCAAGGGCTCTTTTTATCTGCTCTGAATGCAAAAGGCAGACTCGCTCAAACGCCAACCCCGTCCAAGAGTGGTATAGCGATGCGGTCTGAATTTTTGACCAATAATTGGCATCTGTTATCTTTCTCGGCTCAATAAATTTGAAATAGAACAAGGTATAGTTGTCAATGAGCCACTCGAGGAAATTTTTGCATTCTCTACAATCTTCTCTCGAGTCATACCGACCTTCTTTTTCGCCAATGCTGTGATTATATTGATATAAATCTCAGGCTGCTTGAAATCGCGTATCTCTCGTTCTCGACCTATCAACATAAGCTTTAGTTTTTTCTTATACAAAGATAATGCAAATCGAGAGCAGAATCACCAAGCTTGCTTGAGTGTTATGCCGAGATGCAGCTTATCTTATGAAAAGATAATATAATTCCTCTAGCTATACACTTCCAAATGTCGAAAAAAAATCGACATTTGGAAGTGTATAAATTTTATACGCTCGTACCTTGCTACTGTTCAGCAACTTAACCAAACACACAAAGTTAGAATTTTCGCGAGATAGCCTTCCAAATGTAGTGTTTTTATACAACATTTGGAAGAGCATCGTTGGTTTCCGGGGCATTATGCCGCGTCAACATCCGCTAATCAGCCACCAAATATAGCCGACATAAAGCGCAACCATTATTGCGCCCTCGGAGCGTGTAATCGTCTTATCTTTATAGAACCAACCTGCAGCCCAGAACATCATCGACGAAACGACGAGCATCACCATATCGCTCACCCCGATGTTGCCCAGCGGCAGCGGACGTACCGTCGAACTCACACCGAGCACAAGGAAGATGTTGAACAGGTTGCTGCCGATGACGTTTCCGATGGCAATTCCGGGCTTTTTCTTCACGGCGGCAACTACCGACGTAGCCAACTCGGGCAACGATGTTCCGCCAGCTACCAACGTAAGTCCGATGACCGACTCGCTGACGCCCAACGAACGAGCAACGCCGCTTGCGCCATCGACAAACAACTGTCCGCCGACTATCAGTCCTGCAAGTCCTAACACTATGAACAGCACCGACTTCCACACGGGCATCAACTTGATTTGCTCATCAGGATTCTCGCCACTGCTTTTGGCAATCGAGAAGGTGTAGCGCATGAATATTGCGAAAAAGAGCAGCAACAAAATGCCGTCAGCGCGACCGATTACGTTATCGGCACCGCCGTCGAGAATTACGTCGGAGGCGCATGCCACAAGTGCAAGCGACGAAAGCAACACGAGCGGAATTTCGTTGGTTATGGTGTTTTTTTGAATCTTTATCGGCATAACGACTGCGGTCAGACCGACTATCATCAAGATGTTGAAGATATTGCTACCGACGACGTTGCCGATAGCCAACTGCGCACAGCCCTTAATCGACGAAACAAGGCTCACCATGAGTTCGGGCGCCGATGTGCCGAACGCCACTATCGTAAGACCGATAACCAGGTCGGAGATGCCGAATCGCTTAGCCACCGACGACGAGCCGTCGGTCAAGCCGTTTGCGCCGAGGAGAATAAGCACCATTCCGCCCAAAAGAAAAACTATATCTAAAAATAATGTCATCTCGTTAGAGTTTTATAATAAAAAAAGTCACCCCGAAACCATCGGAGCGACTTTAATCCTTTTTGTTGTATCGTTGTGTAAAAATTATTTTACAGTGTCAGCAGCAACAGTGTCAGCAGCTACAGTGTCAGCAGCAACTTCTTCAACAACAGTAGTGTCAGCAGCTACAGTGTCAGTAGCAGCAGCTTCTGCAGTTTTGTTACCACAAGAGAACAATGATGCGCTAAATACAACAGCAAGTAATAAAACTAACTTTTTCATTTCTTTTTTGATTTTAATAATAAAACAATTTTTTATGCTTCAAAAACAGTACAAAGGTATAACAAAAAAATAACCTACAAACATTTTTCTCAAAAAAAATTTCAATTTTTTTCTTTTTTATCCTTTCAAGTTGTCACAAAAATGCCTCCGGCACGGCACTTTTAGCCATAACACTCTATATCTCAACACTTTAAGCACAACTCAAAAACATGTTGTAAAACATAGTTGTTTAAGGAATTTTTATCTTTCTTTATTGTATTTGAACGGAAATATCGAAAGATTTTTCCGCCTTTTCGAGTATAAATAGCCCGGACTTCCTTTAACATTCTTAATTTTAACACCGTTAAAACAGATTTTGGCTCGAAAAGGTCGGATTTTTACCGAAAAAAACTCCCAAGAAGATGCTCCCGGGAGTTATAATCGAAATCAAAAATCAGTGCTTAAAGAATCACTTTTTTGCCGTTTACGATATACAATCCGCGGCCGAATCCGGCGAAGCGGTTCGTACCCTGACGTGCCATACGAGTTTGGCAACGACCGTCGACGCTCACGATGCTGACGCGTGTCGCTTGGTCGGCAACTACAACGATATCGCCCGCCGAGGCGTAGACTTTAATGCCGTCGTATTGTGTCGGTGTAACGCCTGCTGTTGCTTCAATGACGCGTTGCAAGCCGTTCACGGTGTAGTATCCGCCATTCGTGAATATCATGTCTGCAGTTTGCGGTTGTCCTGTGTTATTAAAGATAATGTGGGTAGGCATTTCGTCGGTAGGCAACTCGCCTGAGTATGTCCACTTCCAAATTTTGTTGCCGTTGTCAGCCAATCCCATAAGCGTTGCACGTTCGCCGGGCCAAGTGTCACCTGAATAATGTGTGCCGCTTTGACTATTCCAACACCACACCGAAACTTTCAGATAAGAGTCGTTGCTCGGTGCTTCGAAGAATGCCACCAATTGGTCGTCGTAGTATTGCGGAGTGTAGGCTGTGAGTTCTTCGTCACTGCCGCCGCCCTCTTCTTCTGTAAGTTCTTCCTCGGTGCCGTCGTATGAGGGTTGTTCGCCGACAACGGGTGTCGTTGTGTAAAGCCATTTTCCATCTTCGCCAATCTTACCGGCTATCGAAGATTTGTCGGTAGTGAGCACATAGATGCGCATATTGCCGCGTCCGGGACAAGTGGCGGTCAGCGTACCGTCGGTCACCACTTTCTCGTCGCCGGTGATTGCATCGATGTAAGTTCCGTTAAGCACGTCGGTAAATGTTGCGTTGCCGGAGATGGTCACGAGTACGTAGCTGTCGGTATTGTCGTCGGTATAACGGCGTTTGAAGGCATATGAGCCGGTGCAACCTTGAGTGGAGTATTGTCCTTTGCGGAGCGCCGGAATTGCCATACGAATCTTGTTCAGACGCTGAATGTGAAGCGCCAACGGATAGTTGAGCGTTGCGGCGATGTTGCCTGTTGCGTCAGTCCATTCAGCGAAGTCGTCGACGGTTACATCGCCTTTGATGTAGCCGCCATAATATGCGCGTCCCGAATCCTTCAGCGCAATCATCGGACCTTTGTCGATAGTACAACCTTTCTTGAACTCGATTTCACTACCGTAATAGAGGCACGGGATGCCGCGGAAGGTGAACATCAAATCGAGGTTTTCAGCCCACGCGTCGGAGCCTTGTGCGAAGCGTTGGCCTTCGGGCGCTCCGTTAGGCGCGTAGTCGTGCGAATCAACGTAGACCACGTTATAGGAAGCATCATTGTAATATTTGTCGCCACTCTTGGCTATCGACCATGCGCCGCCGATGTTTATGAAGTTGTGGTGCATCGGGAAGTCGATAACGCTCAAACCGGAAAACTTGGAGTAGTCGGGTGCGTGGTAATCGTTTCCATTGAGGAACACGTTGTCGGAAGTGGGCTGCGACGAAATCGACGCAGATGTATTGTCGTTATACTGTTGCAAGCACGATTGCTGATTCACGTGCGAAAGGAAACTTTCGCCTTCGTAAACGACCATCGATTCCCACGAGGATGGGTTGTCGTCCCAATCATAATCTTTCGCTTCTTTCCAAGTATAGAACGGCACGGAAAGAGCGGGCTGTTCGCGATACCAAATCTGACTATAGCGCGAGCAAACCTCGGTAAACATAAAGAACGGTGCGCCGTTACGCTTTGCACTATTGTCGGCGGCGGCAGCCTCGAATGCGGGGATAAACGCTTTGTTGAAAGCCAAACGAGGAATGTGACCGCCGGTGTCGATACGGAAGCCGTCGACGCCCATTTCTATCATTTTCGTGTAGCAGTCGATGAGGTAGTTATAGGTGGCGGGATTCTCGGTATTGAGGTCGACGCAGTCGCCGGCAATTTGTGCCCACCAACGCGTGTGGTCGTCCCAGTTGAAGTTACCGAAGTGGTGCCAGTAGTTATTGGTGTCGTGGTTTTGCCCGTCGGTATTCTTCATTTCGCGAAGACGCGCACTATATTGCTCGCCGGGGACTATGTTAGAATAGTTGTCGGGCAAGCGGCCGCCATCTTTTTGCGTATAGGGAATCATACACGCATCGATATCGCTTTGGTCGGCATTCCAATCGCGGTCGAAGAGTTTGCAAAGATTTGCCTCGCCGAAGTTGCCGGTATGGTTCAACACGATGTCGACAATAAGTTTCATGCCCTTGGCATGCACGGCATCGACGAGAGTCTGCAGCGTAACGCCTTCCGACTCGTAGCGTCGGTCCACCTTGCTCATATTCATAGCGTGGTAGCCGTGATAGTCGTAGCCCGAAGCATTTTCTACTACGGGTGTAATCCAAATAGCTGTAAAACCGAGGGCTTTAATGTAGTCGAGCTTGTCGATAAGACCCTTGAAGTCGCCTCGCCAAGCCGGGTCGCCGACGTTGTACGACTGCCCGTCCCAGCATTGGGTGTTGTTCGTCGGGTCGCCATCGTAGAAACGTGTGGTCATTACAAAATAAATTGTTTCGTCGCGGAAGTCATCGCGGTTACCTACAAACGATGATGCCATCGCGGAAACAGAAACAATAAGCAAACTTAAAAACAAATAAATTTTTTCAAGTTTCGCAAGTCAAAAAAATAGCGTAACTACCTAAAACAAAAGGGCATAGAAGTTTGCCTATGTGGCAAAAATTTTGTAAATTTGTAGTGAACAAAATAACAAATCACAAAAAACTTCCATACCCAT
>JBJEDP010000335.1:0-14166 GCA_051872175.1 Candidatus Limisoma sp. | reverse complement strand
ATTTATACAACGTCAAGGGGTGCTTATATATAAATTATCTTAAATAAGCGCCTTGCTTTTGCATTTACCAATTTTTTCGTAGTAAATTAGCACCCGAAAAGTTAATTTTAACAATCAAGATTATTAATCAGAATAACAATTTAACGATTTAGCTATGAAAATGATTAATCAAAAAATGATGTTAATTTTCGTATCAGCATTGGCGCTGATAGTAGCGGTACCGAATATTCACGCCGACAACGAAGGCAACACTATGAACCACCGCACGGCAGCACCTACCGACTTTACGAAAGCCGCCGAAAGCACAATCAACAGCGTGGTCAGCATCAAGAGTTATGCAACGCCTAGACAATCATATTCGCCATTCGACGACCCGTTTTTCGAATTCTTCTTCGGTCCGGGCAGTGGCCAACAGCGTAAACAACAAGAGTCGAAGCCGCAACAACTCGGACTTGGCTCGGGCGTAATCATCAGCGAAGACGGCTACATCGTGACCAACAATCATGTAATCCAAGGCGCCGAGAAGCTCGAAATAACCCTCAACGGCAACAAATCGTATACGGCAACCGTAATCGGCAACGACGAATCGACCGACCTGGCACTTCTGAAGATTGATGCTGAAGGACTTAACGCCATCGAATTCGGCGACAGCGACGAACTGAAGGTTGGAGAATGGGTACTCGCCGTAGGCAACCCGTTCGGCTTCACCTCGACGGTAACGGCAGGCATCGTGTCGGCGAAAGCACGTAGCATCGGCTCAGCAACCCACAGCCGTCAAATGGGCATCGACGCATTCATCCAAACCGATGCGGCAGTCAATCCCGGCAACAGCGGCGGCGCACTTGTCAACACCAAAGGCGAACTCGTCGGCATCAACACAGCCATCTACTCGCGCACAGGCGACTATGCAGGTTATTCGTTTGCCATCCCGACTTCGATTGTCAAGAAAGTAATCACCGACTTGCGCAAATATGGCGCCGTACAACGTGCCGTGCTCGGCATCTCGTGCTCGGAACTCACGACAGACATAGCCGAAAAGAATGACATCACAGCCATTACAGAAGGTATATTCGTCAACAAGGTGGAAGACCGTAGCGCCGCTAAAGAGGCAGGCATCGAAGGCAACGACGTAATCACCGAAATCAACGGCTCGAAGACGCGCAATCTCGCAGAACTCAACGAAGCGATGAGCCGCTTCTACCCCGGCGACAAGGTAACCATTAAGTACTACCGTAACAACAAAGCATACACCACGGAAGTTACCCTCAAGAACAACCAAGGCAACACAACGATTACCAAGAATACCGACTTCACCGCACTGGGCTGCGCCTTCCAAAAAGTCAGCGACAAGACGAAATCGCGCTTGGGCATCAGCGGCGGCGTACAAGTTGCCGGCGTCAAGGCAGGCAAATTCAAAGAAGCCGGAATCACCGATGGTTTTATCATCCTGACGATTAACGACGTCCCGGTTAACTCCGAGGCTGACGTAGAAAAAATCTACAACGAAATAATGCGCGACAACACGCCCGACAAGGTGATGTTTATCACCGGACTTTACCAAACCGGAAAGCGCGGCTACAAGGTAGTTCCGCTGACCGAAGAGGAATAAAACGAACAACAGGATTTGCTAACAAAAACGCCAACCGGAATCGGTTGGCGTTTTTGTTATATCAGGTCGATGAGTTTACGCAGGTCGGTGATGCGCACGTCCGACAAGTCAGGCTGCGGGCAAAGACCGCGGCGGTCGAAGAAAGCGGTTCGCCAGCCGGCATTGCGTGCGCCGAGGATGTCGGCATCGTAGTTGTCGCCAATCATCAGAGTAGTTTCGGCAGAGCCGCCGACAACTTCCAACGCGTAGTCGAACAGACGTCGGTCGGGCTTGGTTATTCCGATGTCGTCCGACAGAACGAGGCGGTCGATGTAGCCGTCGAGATGCCCCGAACGAAGTTTGCGGTACTGCAAATTGGCAAAACCGTTGCTAAGCACATAGACCGGACCGCGCCGCTTGAGATGCTCCAACAGTTGAGGAGCGCCGTCGACAACACGGTCGAGCGTGACAATCGTTTCGAGATAGTCATCGTTGATTCGCCGCGGCATTTCCGTGTCGGAAAAGGTGATTCCACATTCTTCAAACACCACACGAAAGCGCTCCGACAGCAGAAAATCTTTAGAAATCTCGCCGTGATGATACAGATTCCAAAGGCGCTCGTTGTGAGCAAGATAGCTATCGATAAACCGTTCGTACGGGCATTGACTGTCGAGTCCGAGCCGCGTATAGACCATTCGCATTGCCACTTTGGAATTTGCCGTGAAATCCCAAATCGTGTCGTCGAGGTCGATAAATATTGTTTTTACTTCACTAAACATAAGCTAAAAGTCAAAGATTCGCCACCAGCGGTACGACACGTTATAGTCGTAGACGTCGAGCTCTTCGCGGCGCTTGAGCACGCGCACGACGCGAATGGTCACGGGCAACGCAATAATTTCGTAGAGCGTTTTCAACCCGGCTTGGGTCAGTACCAATGCTACGATTGTCGACGTTGGAAGGATTCCCCAAAATGCCATCGGGAAAAACACCAACGAGTCGACAGTTTCTCCAAACACCGTCGAGGCAACAGCACGCAGCGAGAAATGTCGCCCGCCCTGCCCGATTTTCATCTTGCTCATCACATACGCGTTGACCATCGAGCCGCAGACCATTGCCGTAAAACTTGCAAACAGTATCCGAGCGGAGTTGCCGAACGTCGCCACGAAAGCATCTTGTCCGCCCCACGAGGCGTCGGCAGGCAACGCCATTGCAACCTGTATCAGCGCCACGCAGAGCAAATTCATAAAGAATCCGAGCCAGATGGTGAACCGCGCCGCGCGAAAGCCATAGACCTCAACGATGCAATCGTTGATGATGTACGACATCGGAAAAACTATCAACCCGCCGGTGACGGTCATAAATCCAAGGTCGACAATTTTTACTTCAAGAAGGTTTGCAAGGATTAAGAAGACAGAAAAAAATACTGTCAACAAAAGAAATGTTACGCTTACTCTTTTTTTCATAAATCTTGTTTTTTTTACCTGCATTATTCATACTATTCCGTTACGAAAGGGCTAACCGGCAATGCATTAGCGTGAGACCGGCGACGACGATGCAAAATGAATAATGCAGGTTTAGTGGTTACCAAGCACACTTTGTTTTTAATAGTAGCAATCCCTTGCAAACGCATGATTTACAAGGGATTGTCTGAGAAGAACCAAGTACTCGGAGCGGGACTTGAACCCGCACAGCCGCAATGGCCAAAGGATTTTAAGTCCTTCGTGTCTACCATTCCACCATCCGAGCAGCACAATTCACGCTGTGGCGAAAAAGCACGGCAAAGGTACGTTTTTAAATGAGAGTTTGCAAATAATCGAGCAACTTTTTTGGCTTTCCGCCCGAAAAAATCACGAAAACGCACAAATTCGACTATTCCGACAGATTCTTGTTGACTGCTTCGATATAGTCGACAATCTCGTCGCGACCGCGTCCGTCGACGCTCGACGTGGTAAAAATCGGCGGGAGCTCTTCCCACTGCTCGAGCAACGCTTTCTTGTATTGCTCGACGTTGCGCATTCCGGCATTGACGCCGAGTTTGTCCAATTTCGTAAAAACGATGCTGAAAGGCACGCCGTTTTCGCCGAGCCAGGTGATAAACTCCATATCGATTTTCTGCGGAGCATGCCGCGAGTCGACGAGCACAAACAGGTTGGTCATTTGTTGTCGCTGCAAGACATAGCCGCGAATCATTCGCTCCAACCCTTCGCGAGCATCCTTGCTGCGTCGGGCATAGCCGTAGCCGGGGAGGTCGACGATGTACCAGCGGTCGTCGACAATGAAATGATTGATGAGCATGGTCTTTCCGGGCGTTGCCGAGGTTTTTGCCAGCGTGCGACCGGTCAACATATTGATAAGCGACGATTTGCCAACGTTCGAACGGCCGATGAATGCATATTCGGGCTTGCCGTCGTTGGGGCACTTGCGATAGTCGCTATTACTGATTACAAACTTTGCGTCTTTTATTGCCATCGATTGAATACGTAAAAAAAGCCCGAAGACACAATCGGTCTGCGTCTTCGGGCGTATGGTAATAAACTCTTATTCTTCGAATTCTACAAGAGGAGCATCAGTGCCGACAACGTCGCCCACTTTTACGAACACGCGCTTAACCGTGCAATCACGTTCAGCCTCTAGTTCGTTCTCCATCTTCATTGCCTCGTAGACTACGAGCAACTGACCTTTCTTCACCTTATCGCCGGATTTAACGGCAACTTCGACGATGCGACCGCCCATCGGAGCGCACTCACACGGTCCGGTAATCGGCTCTTGGGCAACCTTTTCTTCCTCAACCACGGGTGCGGGAGCGGCTGCAGCATGCTCTGCCTCGCGACGTTTTTTCAAGAATCCGTTTGCCACGCTCGGGAGCAACTGCAAGAGCAAGTATTCCTGCTCGTTTTCAGCGAGTTTGCAACCGCCGAGGTCTGCCAATACGGGGTTGTCGGGTTGCTTGTACGATGCTACGTCATAGGGATGTTCGACGGGACTTCCGGTGATTTGTTCGCGGAATTCGGGAGTGATTGCCACCGGAGTGTGACCGTATTCACCCTTGATGAGCGCGATGAACTGGTTGGAAGCGTTCGAATAGTCGGGATTGCCTTTCTTGCGGTCGATGGCAAGACTCACAGCCTGACTACCAACGATTTGGCTTGTCGGCGTAACCAGAGGCACAAGACCGGCATCGCGGCGTACCTTCGGAATCAAGCGCATCGAATCGTCGAGCAAATCTTCCGATTTGAGCGTCTTGAGTTGGGCAACCATATTTGAATACATTCCGCCGGGAACCTCAGCCTCTTTGACGAGTTCGTTGGGTTTGGGGAAGTTGAAATATTTCTCGATGGCGTGGCAAGCGTCGAGCAACGTTGCTTCGTCGTCGGCTTTTGCCGCTGCAACAGCACGGTCGAACTCTGCTTCGACATCCGAGGGAAGTTTGTCGGTAAGCGGGTCGAAGTCGATGGGGAAATTGCCCTTGTGAAGGTCGAAGTCGGCAAGTTGCTTACGCTCTTCCTTGAGGGCTTTGCGAATCTTACCCACAGCTTCCATATTAACCTCAACATTGATGTCAAGACGTTTAGCGAAGAGATAAACCAATTCGATTGCCGGAGCGGCTGTACCACCACCGAAGTACCAGATGTTGGTATCGACGATGTCGACGCCGTGAAGCATCGCCATAACAACCGAAGCCAAGCCGTAGCCCGGAGTACAATGCGTATGGAAATCGACGGGCACCTTAACGGCTGCTTTGAGTTTGGTAATCAACGATGCTGCGCGCGAAGGATTTACCAAGCCTGCCATATCTTTCAGCGTGATAATCTTGGCTCCGTAAGCCTCCATTCCCTTTGCTTTTTCCACGAAATATTCGTCGGTGAAAATTTTCTCGGGTCCTGCGGGCTTTTTGCCGAAAAGTTTCGACAAGAAACCTTGTTTTTTGGGCTCTTCTTTCGGGTCGACAGTGTAGCAAACGGCACCGTCGGCAATTCCGCCCATATCGTTGATAAGTTTAATCGACTCTTTGACGTTGTCGAGGTCGTTAAGCGCATCGAAGATACGCATCACGTTAAGACCGTTTTTGATGGCTTCGCGATAGAAACCCTCAAGCACCGATGTCGGGTAAGGAACGTAGCCGAACAGGTTGCGACCGCGAGAGAGCGCCGTAAGTTTCGACACGCCGCCCATAGCGTCGCTAATGGTCTTCAGTCGCACCCACGGGTCTTCGCCCAAATAGCGCATTACTGAATCGGGAACTGCACCGCCCCATACTTCCATCGCAAAAAATCCTGCATCTTTGTACATTGGCAAGAGTTTGTCAATGCTCTCTTGTTTCATACGAGTGGCGAACAGCGATTGCTGACCGTCGCGCAGGGTTAAGTCTCTAACTTTCAGATTACGACTCATAATATCTAAGTTTTATATGTGACATAATAGATAGCAGTCGAGCCCCGACTTTTCGTCGTCTGCTCCGGAAAAATCCGTTCGATTGCTCTATTTTTTGCAAAGATATAGGAATTTTACAATATAAAGAAATTTTTATTTAATAAAAAAACAACACCGGCGATTGTTTTATTTCGGAATGTCCTGTTCCGCCTCCTTTTTAGGGTAGCAAATATGATGATTGCAGCAACCGTCGCAATTGCATCCGCCCTTACGCTTCAGCAATCGACTGACGGCAAACGCAACCGCCGCCACCAGCACAACACCTACAATTATAAATTGCCAAATCATAATGTTTCCTTTTTATATTTTATTAGACCCAGTTAGTTAACATTATCCACATAGTTTTAACACGCAAATATAGCAAATGTTCACGACATCCACCACATCCACCGCAAAACCTCGGAGAGAAATATCCACTCTACACCTTTTACCTCTTACCTCTTTTCTACGCAATTTCAGTGGCGATTTTGCAATTAATTAAAATATTGTGTGTAAATTTGCAAAATCTAACTAAAAATAAAGTAGACCGACACTATATGAACTATTTGGACCGAAACGAATTCAACTTCGCACCTTCTCCCGAAGTGGTTAAGGCTTTTCGCGAATTTGACGTCAATAAACTTTGTTTCTATACAAGAATTTACGACCAAGGCAAGAAGAGTATTTTTTCTGTATATCTTTCCGAGAAATACGGCATCGACGAGAGCCAAATTCTGCTTGGCTACGGCGCCGAAGACCTGCTCAAGCAAGCCGTTCACTACTTTCTGACCGACGGTGGCAGCAAAACGATGCTGATACCGCAGTTTTCATGGTGGTACTACAAGTCGATTGCCGACGAAGTGAAAGGCACAACACTGCAATATCCCGTCAACGAAACCGAAGACTCGTTCTGCTACGACGCCGAAGGTTTGCGTAAGATGGTAGAGGACTTGCAGCCGCGCATTCTGCTCATTGCCTCGCCCAACAACCCCACCGGCAACGGCCTCACCCCGACGGAATTGGAAGCACTTATCGACACCATCCCCGAGCAAACAATCGTGCTGGTCGACGAGGCTTACGCCGCCTTCGTGACCGACGACGTCAGCTATATTAAGAAAATCGTTGAGCGCAAGCCGAACGTCATCATTTGCCGCACGCTGTCGAAGTTCTACGGGCTGCCCGGTCTGCGTATGGGATTCGGTTTCGTCAGCAAAAGCGACGAGATGGACCGATTTGCTCGCTATGCCAACAAATATCTGGGCTACGACCGCTTGTCGGAAGACCTGGCTATCGCCGCACTCAACTCTGAAGACTACTATCGCGACATCGCCGGCGTAATGGAAGAGGCGCGTCAAATGTATGCGTCAGAACTTGGCGCACTCGACGGTTTCAAGGTGTATCGCTCTTCAGCCAACTTCATCCTCATTCGCTACCCGATTGCCATCAAAGAGGCTCTGCAACGCGAATTTGCCGACTGCGATTACAAGGTGAAATTTATGAACGAACCCGGCATCGACAGCCATATGCGCATAACGCTCGGTCGCAGAGAGCAGAACCGCAAAGTGTGCGACATAATCCTTAAAATCGCTAAGAATCAATGATAGGCGTAATTTTGGCAGCCGGGATGGCAAAACGACTGCGTCCGCTGACCGACAACAGTCCCAAATGCCTGCTACGCGTAGGCGAACGCTGCTTGCTCCAACGCACCGTCGATGCTCTCGTTGCCGGCGGCGTCAGCGAATTGGTAGTCGTTACAGGATATCTCCGCGAGATGATTGAAAACTTCCTCAAAGAGCAATATCCGCAACTGAAAATCACCTTTATCAACAACCCCGACTACGCAACCACCAACAACATCTATTCGCTTTGGCTGGCTATCGAAATCGTTGGCGGCAAGGATTTTATCCTGCTCGACAGCGACATACTTTTCGACCCGGCAATCGTTGCTCGCATGCTCCGACAAGAGAGCACTTCGCTCGCCGTCAACGCTCACGAACTCGGCGACGAAGAAATCAAGGTGATTGTCGACGAGGCGCAAAACGTCGTCGAACTCTCCAAAACCTGCTCGCCGACAAAGGCTATAGGCGAATCGGTGGGAATCGAGGTTATCAAGGCTGACTACTCGGCGGCACTGACCGACGAACTCAACACGATGATACGCCGCGAGGGACTTTGCGACGTGTTCTACGAACTCGCCTTCGAGCGTCTTGTCGGTCAAGGTAAAATGTTTAAGGCTGTCGACACCACCGACCTGTTTTCGATAGAACTCGACACCGTCGACGACTTCGAGAACGCTCAACGAACCATACCGACTCACCTATTCTAAAGTTATGGCAACCTACAGCGTCGAAGACGTACACAACCACATACTGAAAATCCTCCTCGCCATTGACCGATGCGCCGAGGAGCACGGCTTGGACTACTACATTTGGGCGGGAACGATGCTCGGCGCCGTACGCCATAAAGGGTTCATCCCTTGGGACGACGACCTCGACATCGCCATGCCTCGCGAAAGTTATGACCGACTCATCGCAAACTGCCGGGAATGGCTTCCGAGCAATTTCGAAATGGTGTGCGCCGAGACCGACGACTCCTACCCATTGCCATTCGCAAAAATACAAGATGCCGACACGACGCTGATTGAGCGTATGCACCTGAAATACGTCGGCGGCATCTATATCGACGTTTTCCCCATCGACGGCGTTCCCGACAACGCATTAGCGCGGCGCTTTCACTTCGCAGCCTACGAATTTTGGAAACGCGTGCTTTACTTCATCCACCGCGACCCGTACAAACACGGGCACGGTCCGTCGAGCTGGATTCCGCTGCTCTGCCGTCGACTGTATAGGATGAAGGGCGTGCAAGACAAGATTATCGCACTTCTGCACAAGTACCCCTACGCCGAATCGCGCTGCGTTGCCGACTACGACGACGGAATGCGAGGAGTCGTCGATAAATCGATTCTCGGCAAGCCGACGCCCTACCGATTCGAATCGGCGGAAGTCAAAGGCGTGGAGCAATACGACAAGTATCTGAGCAATAAGTATGGTGACTACATGGTTATTCCCGACCGACAGCACCAACGTCAGCACAACTTCCACTACGTCGACCTCGAAACTCCTTACAGAGAATATAAACAATAACCATCAACGGCCTTCGACCGCGCGTCGATAGACGTCGACAACCTGTTCGGCAACGCCGAGATTTTCGAAGCGTCGGGCATACTCTTGCGCACGAGCTATGCGTTGCTCTCTGCCGGGCGCACCTCGCAGCGAATCGTTGATGGCGGCAGCCAATGCCGAAGCATCGTCGGGCGAAACGTATAAACAACTGTCGCCGCCGGCTTCTTCCAAGCAACTTCCCGTGCACGCAACCACCGGCAATCCGCTCTGTATGGCTTCGATAATCGGAATGCCAAAACCCTCATAGCGAGACGGATAGACAAAGCATTCCGCCATTTGATAGATGGCATAGAGTTCGTCGGTAGGCAAGTTCGAGAGGAAATGCACACGGTCGGTCACGCTATACTTTCGCGCCAATGCATCTACCCTATCGGCATATTGCGTACGCCGACCGACGATTACCAAATGTACGTCGTCGGGCAAATCGCGCAGCGCCTCAACAGCCAAGCCCACATTCTTGCGTTCTTCAACAGTACCGACATTGAGCACATAGCGGTCGGGCAGCGAATAGCGCGCCGAGGTCGAGCGTCGTTGTTCGTCAGTTACTCGCGTATTAAAGCGCGTGCTGCAACTTTGATAGACCACGTCGATGCGTTCCGGCTCGACGTTGCCGAATTCGACGATGTCGCGCTTGGTGCATTCGCTGATGGCGATTATCCGCGTGGCTTCGCGGCACGCAAGTTTGAACTTCTGCTTATAAATCCACGCATCATACCAATGATAATACTCCGGATGGCGCAAAAATATCAAATCGTGAATGGTCACAACGCCGACAATGCCGGAGCGACGCAAGCCGTAAGGCAACTCTCCGGTGAGTCCGTGATAGATGCCGACGCCGTCTGCCTTGAGGTCGCGCACGATGCCGTGCGAACGCCATAGCGAATGGAGTCCCGGCATCACCGCGTTGCGCGGCAACACGAATTCGACATTCGGGCGAGCCACGATTCGCTCGCGCAAGTCCTCGCAGCCTTCGATGGGCGTGTAGAGCCGCAACCGACGGTCGGGCATCACTTCAGCAAGGTCGTTGACAAGCGTCCGGCAGTAATTGCCGAGTCCGGTGCGATTGCGCACAATGCGTTTGGCGTCGAAGCCTATATTGATTGGTAGCGTCATTTGTCTTTCTTTTTTAATCCCAGGGCACGTTTTATGGCGTCGTACCGACTGTGGCGTTTCAGAAAGCGAGAATGTGCGTCGACGACTTCGAGTCGAGTCCGCTCGGGGTCCCATCCGCGGCATTCGGCATAACGTCCTGCAAAATATTTCAAGAAATCGTGTTCATAGCTCAGACGTATCAAATCTTCCACGGCTTGTCGGTGCGACGGATACTCAAATCGCGCACGATTGGTGTCAATCAGTGCGAATTGATATTGCTCTCGGTCGTCTACGCTATAAAGTATATTCGTCATATTCAAGTCGCCGAAAATCACGCCGTTTTCGTGCAACGAAGCAACAAACCGGGCAAGTTGGTCGACGCAAACGCGACTGAAATCCGGTCGGCGAAGCAGTTGCGACAGCGGCGGTCGATAGTCGGGCAAGCTGACGAAAAAGCTATATGTTAGCAGCGTATTGCTCTTCAGTTCGATATAAGCCACTTCGCGCGGCGTCGAGAAGCCTGACTCGCGAAGACGGCGTGCATATTTGTAGGCACGCTCCGCCTTGCTCGACGTGAAGTAGGAATAGGAAATGCCCTGTATGAAATGCGGTCGGCGATAGCGCTTTACGATGAGTTCCACGCCGTCGACTTTTATCGATTTCACCACATTGCGCCCTTCGTATAGCAACGTGCCGATGGTGTCGAATGTTTCGGGCAGCGCTGTTACGAATTCGCGCAAATGCTCATATTCGGGTGATATGATTATTTTCTTTGCCATATGCTTAATATACGCTTTTGAAAAAATTGAAACGCAGCATAATGTCCGCCACGTCGTAAGCACGGCGCGCGTGGTCGAGCGACACGCTGTCGTAGCCTTCGCCGACGGGCTCAAGTTTCGGCGATACGGCGAACGGCGCTTTGCCGGGATTAAGTATGCTGCAACCCATTCCGCGCCAGGGATAGTCGTCAATGCCAAGCAGGTCGAGAATCGTCGGATAGACATCAATCTGCCCCATAACGCCGTCGTAGCGCATAGCCCCACCGGGCGAATTAAGCACAACCAGAGGCGTAAACATCCCGGCGCTGACATATTTTTTACCCATATCGGTAGCACGTATGCCGCTGCGATAGTCGGCGAGTCCTTCGTGGTCGCCGGTCACGACTATCATCGTCTCGTCGTACTGCGGCAACGTCTTAAGAAAATCGACGAATTCGCCGATTGCCGAATCGGTATAGTGTGCGGCATGCATATAGTCTGCCATCTTCTCGGGCACGGCTGCCGAGAAATGCAACTCGCGGAGTTCTTCGGGAATGACGAACGGCGCATGGCCGGAATAGGTTACCAACTGGATGAACGCGTTTTCGCCGTTCTTCCACACCTCACCGTTGCGAATTTTCTCTGCGCATTGACGCATAAACGCCCTATCGCCGGTGCGCTTATGCGTTCCGAATGCCTCGTCGAGGCGGAAGTCGCTGTAGGCAATCAGCGTATCGACACCGAAAGCCTGTGCCACCGGACCTTGATTCCACGTCGACAGTTTGTCGATGGTCAGCAAGTAGCCGCGCGACGAATACGCCTTCTTCATGGCTTTGGGGATGGTATAATACTCGTTGCCGGCATACTGGCTGCTGTACGTGCCGCTCGCCAAGGGCAACATTCCGGCAAACAGGATGAGTTGCGCGTCAATCGACCGACCGCCGCGAACTTGCGTCAGCACGTTCGGCGCATAGAGCGTAGTCGTGTCGGCAAGAAGTCGGTTGAGATTGGGCGTGATTTCCTGACCTTCGACGGTGGTCTGAAGCACCCAACTCTCGAGCGATTCGCACAGAATCACCACGCAATTCTTACGCTTTGCGCCTTCGTAGCGCGGCGACTCGGGACGCGCGTCGAGCCACGCGTTGACGTCGGCTCGCATTTCGTCGGTAAGCACTCTGCTACTGTCAATCCAATCGAACACGATGCCGCCGAATACGGTATAGACCGACGGCATACTCGAGCAAAGGTAAGCCTGTTGACGACCGTCGTTGTATGCCTTGTAGTAGCCGCCTTTGGCAATCGTCGGCACCGCCAGAGCGACTGCACCGAGCGCCAATGACGTCAGATAGAGCGAAAAGCGACGCTCTATCGGCTTGATTTTCACCATAAAAGGCACGCACGCCAACGTCGTCAGCGGGAACGCCAAATCTATCCATCGCAACGAGTCGACAACGCTGCTCATGAAGTCTGCCAAATTGCCCGCCTGTCCATAACTTGCAAGCGGTATCGCCGTGTAGTAGGTGCGAAAATACATCAAGTTGGCAACAAGCAGTCCGTCGAGCAAAAGCATAACCACCAGCTGTGCAGTCCGCGAACGGAACACCTTAAACGGGATGAGCAAAAGCAATATTGCTACAATCTTTGCCGGGTAGAACTCGAAAATCGAGAACGGCTTAAACGTGGTCGGGATGCTCCACAGCACATCGAACACAAGAAACTTTACCGCCAAAGCAATCCCGAAAACGAGTGCCGTTTTGTCGGTAAAAGCCGTGCGCCGCAGACTATTATAATAATGTATGAGAAGATTCTTCATAAAAGTATTTTCGTTTTGAGCGACACAAAAGTACGCAAAAAAATACGTATTTGCACCATAATATACTATAATTTCGCCATCTTTGTATTATCTTTGCACTATGGACTCTGAAAGCAAACTTAAAATAGAAGAGGGCATCATCCGGATGCTCAAAACCGTATACGACCCGGAAATTCCGGTCGACATCTATGCTTTAGGCATGATTTACAAGATAGACGTTGCCGACGATGGACACGTGACTATCGACATGACTCTGACTGCGCCCAACTGCCCGGCTGCCGATTTCTTGTTGGAAGACGTGCGCATGAAAGTCGACAGCGTAGAAGGCGTAACGAGCACGGATGTCAACCTCGTCTTCGAGCCGGAATGGACGCAAGACATGATGAGCGAAGAAGCAAAACTTGAATTAGGTTTCTTGTAGATATGCCCGGGACAAAAACATATTTCCTCTCCGACTTCCATCTCGGCGCACGATATATCGACAACCCGCGTAAGCAAGAGCAACGCATCGTGGCTTTCTTGGAGTCGATACGCAACGATGCCAAAGAGATTTACCTGCTCGGCGACATACTCGACTACTGGTTTGAGTATCGTTACGTTGTGCCGAAAGGGTATGTACGCTTCTTCGGCAAAATTGCCGAGCTCGCCGACTCGGGCATAAAAATCTACTGGTTTATCGGCAACCACGACATCTGGATTTTCGACTACCTGCCAAGGGAACTCGGCGTGGAAATCGTCGACGGCTCGCAAGTGAAACAAATCGACGGCAAACGGTTTTTCATCGCCCACGGCGACGGCCTGGGCGACGAGTCGCGCACGTTCCGCATGCTCCGCGCATTCTTCCGCAACCGCTTTTGCCAACGCCTCTACGCCGGCATTCACCCACGTTGGACCGTGCCCTTTGCCCTCAACTGGTCGCGAAGCAATCGCGTTAACGGCGACGACAAAGCGTTCAGCGACGACGAACCGCTGCGACGCTTTGTTACAAATTATAAGCAAGACGCGAAAATCGACTTTTTCGTGTTCGGTCATCGTCACGTTGCAGTCGACGAAACAGTCAACGACAAGTCGCGACTCATAGTCCTCGGCGATTGGATAAGACTATATTCTTACGCAGTTTACGATGGGAACGACCTCAGATTGCAACATTTCAACGATTAAGTGAATGTTTTTTGAAAAAATAACGCGGAAACATTTTTTAACACAACAATATTTCAAATTGTAAGCAAAGGTAAAATGCCTGTTTTCAGGCAGTTAGAACAAACATCGAAACAAATATTAAAAAATTATGTTACAAAACATATTTTTTTGTTTGTTTATAAT
>JBJEDP010000334.1:0-2776 GCA_051872175.1 Candidatus Limisoma sp. | reverse complement strand
GCTCGAGGCCCTCGGCATCCCTATTACGTAATCCTGCTGCTGAATTATGGATTAATAAAATTAGATTAACTGATGTATTGTGAATTCGTTTAGTTAGAATTTGAAAGTCAGCGCAATGCTGTAGTTGCGTCCGGGCGTATATTTGCGGGTAATTTCTTCCACATCTTTCACCGTACCGTCGGTGAGCCTTACGCCTTTCTCGAATTGCTTGAATGTTACCGATTCGCCGAGGATGTCTTTGACGCTCAACTTAGCTTCGACGAACTTTGCAAATCGATAAGAGAGCGTAAAGTCGAGCGCATTTCGCGGCATCTCATATGAGTCGGGGATACGCACGGCGTCTTCGGCATGCCCCATGCTTCGACCCACACCGACAATGCGTTTGCCGATGCGATTATACAGCAGCGATGCGTTGAAGTTGCCTTTCGTATTGGTGTAGAACAGTCCGGCGTTGATGAGGTAAGGCGATTGTCCTTGCATGGGGCGCGATTTGTCGAGGTCGGTTTCGGCAAAATCGACGTGGCTCTTTATCAGCGCACCGTTGAAGAGCAGCGAGAGCCAAGGCGCTCCGATGAATCCGAGATTTTTGCGCACTTCCACCTCTACGCCGTAGCTGTATGCCTTGTCGGCGTTTTTGTAAGAGTAGACCAAGTCGGTGCCGCCTGCAACGGTGTAGGTCCATTCAATCGGCTTGTCGAAAAACTTTCCGAACAAAGCCACGCTTACCATTTCGCCATTCGACGGATACCATTCATATCTCAAGTCGACGTTGTCGATTCGGCATGCTTTCAAATCGGGATTACCCTGAACATTACCGGCAAGGTCGAAATCGTAGAAGACCGACGACGACACTTCGCGAAATTCTTGTCGGTTGATGCTTCTACCGTATGCCACACGCGTCTGATGTTTCTCCGACAGGCGATAAGCCACGTTGAGCGACGGGAAGAAGTCGTTGGTGTCGTAGTAGTTGCTCACCTCGCTTTTCTCGTAGTCGCGAGTGTTTGAGATGAGTTCCATGCGGTTATGCTCAAAGCGCAGTCCGGCGTAGATATCCCACTTACCCAACGGCAGGTTAACAGCTGCGTAAGCCGCGCCGAGCATGTCGTTGCCGCCATAGTTGTTGCGCCATTTCACCTCTTCTATGAGGTAAAGTCGGTCGTCGCCGTACATATTTTCGTCGGACAAGAGCACAGACAGGTCGGAATAGCGGAAGTCTTTCGGCAGAGTGTTTTCCGAAGGATTCCAAGCATAGATGAACGAGCGTGTGCGATAGTCGCGAGTGCGGTATTCGGCATAAGCGCCCGCCTTGAGTGTTGGCGAAATTCGTCCCTCGAATTTGCGATTATAGTTCATCGCGAGCGATGCGATGTGCTCCTTAAGAAGAGTATATTCGCGCGTGACGTCGTTGCCCGTCAACAGGCTGTAGCGGCCGTCCTTTTCGTCGTCCGATTGAAGATAGCGACGGCGGTCGGGCACATTGTGGTCGGCATACGAATAGCCTGCCGCCCAGTCGAAATTGTTGCTTTCCACCGTATGGCTGCCCGCCAATTGACCGTTGTAGGTCGACCGACTGCTGTAATAGTATTCGGCGCGTCGTTCGGGGTCGCTTTGCGCGCTGATGCCGTCGCGGTAGGTGTACCGGTCTTTACCGAGTTGGTTGAAAATGTTCTTCAATTCAATTTTATGATTTCCGTCAGCCGAAAGCCACACAGCGTTGAGCATCGCACCAAGGCGAGCATATTGCGTGTATTGGTCGTCGTGGCTTCGTCGGAGATAGTTTTCGCGGTCGTTTTCCACGTCGTAAGCTCCGAAAAGCGAGTTCTCCATATTCAAGACGGTTCTATGCGACAGGTTGTAGTTGACGGCTGCAAGCAGACCCAACTTCGAGCCGCCCTCGAAGCGGCACAAGCGATTGAGATTGGCACTCAGCGCGAAGTCGCTAATCGGTGTCGATTGTGAGATTGTCCAATCGTTGTTAAAGCCGTTGCCGCTGAGATTCACTCCGGCGTTGCTCTTCTGCAGCACGCCGTCGATACCGCCGTTGAAGTTACGCAGTCCGTTGTCGAAGCCCAAGAAGTCGGTACCACTACCCTTCGCCGACAGGAAATTACGGAAATGCGTCTTTTCGTTTATCGTTCCACCTACACTGATTGCAAAGGCATTGTTTTCGGGAATATTTTTGGTGTTTACCTTTATAAATCCGCCGCAGAAGTCAGCGGGATATTCCGGCGCAGGTGCTTTAACTATTGTGATGTTGTCGATTTGCGATGCGGGAATGATATCGAAAGAGAATGCACGCGAATCAGCCTCCGAACTTGGCACGGCGCTGCCGTTTATCCATACGTTATTATATCTCTGCGACAGTCCGCGCACCATGATGAATTTATCTTCTATAACGCTGATTCCGGGCACACGGCGCATCACCTCCGAGGCGTCTTTATCTTGCGTTTTTTCTATCTGTTGCGCCGACACGCCGGAATTGACCGTCAGCGACGTTTTCATCTGATTGAGCAACGCCGTATCGACATCGCGCCGCGTCTGAGCCACCACGGTTACTTCGCTCAGCGACTGTTTCGACGGCTGAAGCACCACGTCCATTGCATCGGCTGCGTTGAGCGTCACCGTGTCGTAGGAAATGTAACTAAACACCAATTTGCTGCCTGCGGCACAGTTTATCTCAAACTCGCCGTTTATATCGGTGGCAGTTCCTGTAGATGTTCCTTCAAGTAATACGGTAGCGCCTATCAAAGGCTCATTGGTTGCTCCATCAATAACT
>JBJEDP010000333.1:0-14283 GCA_051872175.1 Candidatus Limisoma sp. | reverse complement strand
TAATTCGTATTTTGCACAAAATTTTGTACTTTTATCGGAGATTATACCTAAACATATGGACAAAAAGAAACTATTCCTGCTTGATGCTTACGCTTTGATATTCCGTGCGTATCACGCGTTGAAATATTCGCCGCGGTTCACCTCGAAGGGCATGAACACCTCGGCTATTTTCGGTTTTGTAAACACTCTCGAAGAGGTGCTCCGCAAGGAGAATCCGACGCACATCGCCGTATGCTTCGACCCGCCGGGACCGACGTTCCGCCACGAGATGTATCCGGAATACAAAGCCGGGCGCGAGGCGACGCCCGAAGACATCCGCATCGCCGTGCCCTACATCAAAGACATCATTCGCGCTATGCGAATTCCCATCGTCGAAGTTGAGGGCTACGAGGCAGACGACGTTATCGGCACACTCGCACGCGCAAGCGTCGACGGCGGATTTGAGACCTACATAATGTCGTCCGACAAAGACCTGAGTCAGCTCGTCACCGAAACCATCAAAATCTACCGCCCGGGCATGCGCGGCGCGGCTGCCGAGGTGCGAGGCATCGCCGAAGTGTGCACCGTGTTCGGAATCGACCGCCCGAGCCAAGTCATTGACATCCTGGCGCTTATGGGCGACAAAGTGGACAACATCCCAGGATGCCCCGGCGTCGGAGAGGTCACCGCTTCGAAACTCATCAAAGAGTTCGGCTCGGTCGAAAACCTCATCGCAAACACCGACCGCCTGAAGGGCGCGCTCAAGAAAAAGGTGGAAGACAACGTCGACAACATCCGTTTTTCGCGTACGCTCGCCGAAATCAACACGCAAGCGCCGGTCGAAATCTCTTGCGACCAACTTGCGCGTCAACCGCTCGACGCCGACGAGTTACGCCGAATTTTCGACGAACTCGAGTTTAAGTCGCTCGCCGCACGAATCATCGGCGACGCTGCGCCCCCAACCGCTTCCGCGACGCCCAAAGCAAAGCCGAAACCCGCTAAGGCTCAACCCGTTATGGGTTCGCTATTCGACGACCTGTTGGAGCCGGAAGCCGACGAAATCACCATAGAAGGGCAACTCGAAGGCGAATTCGTCTTCGCCGACAGCACCAACGTAGAGCGTCTCGTCGACGAAGCCACAGCCCTCGGCACGTTCGGTTTCTACTGCGTAACCACTGCCGCCGACGCCATGAATGCCGCGCTCAAAGGCATCGCCGTCGCCACCTCGCCCTCGCGCGCGTTCTATTTAAACTACGCCGGCAACGAAGCGCTCGTCGAGCGAATTCTCTCTTGCAAAGCCACGAAAGTTGGCAACGACGTCAAGCGCGACATCATCGTGGCGCGACGTCACGGCATCGCGTTCGCCGAACCGTTCTACGACACCGCCATCGCGCACTACCTTCTTCAGCCGGAGATGAACCATTCGCTCGAGCGTATCGCCGAAATCTACCTCGCAGAAGAATTGCCGAAAATCGCACTGCCGCCAACGGCGAAAAAGTCGTTCGACTATGCCGCCGAACTCGCTCCCGACGACTACTTCAACGTCGCTTGCGCATACGCTGCCGCTAACCTGCGACTCCGCTCGCGCTTCGACGAACTCCTCGCCAAGGACGACATGACCAAGCTGCTCAACGACATCGAGTTTCCGCTCGTGCCGGTTCTCGCCGACATGGAAATGACCGGCGTGCGAATCGACACCGACGCCCTTCGCGCTTATTCTCAAACACTTACCGCCTCGTTGAACGACATCGAAGCGGAGTGTCAACAACTCGCCGGAACGCCGTTCAACGTCGGAAGTCCCGCTCAAGTCGGCGAAATTCTCTTCGACCGACTCAAAATCGACGACAAAGCGAAGAAAACCGCTCGCGGACAGTATTCCACCACCGAAGAGGTGCTCGAACATCTCCGTATGCGCCACCCGATTGTCGGCAAAATCCTCGAATATCGCAAACTCAAAAAACTCCTGTCGACCTACGTCAACGCCCTGCCGTTGCTCATAAATCCATCGACAGGCAAGATACATACTACTTACAATCAGACTGTTACCGCCACCGGGCGACTCTCGTCGACCAACCCTAATCTGCAAAACATCCCGATTCGCAACGAAGAAGGCCGCGAAATACGCAAAGCATTTATTCCCGACGACGGGCACGTGTTCTT
This sequence comes from Candidatus Limisoma sp., assembly GCA_051872175.1. Lineage (GTDB taxonomy): Bacteria > Bacteroidota > Bacteroidia > Bacteroidales > Muribaculaceae > Limisoma. The sequence continues at coordinate 12,144 of JBJEDP010000333.1, read as the reverse complement.
CTCCGCTGACTACTCGCAAATCGAACTCCGCCTGGTTGCCAACATGAGCATGGACAGTTCGATGGTCGACGCCTTCCTCGCCGGCGAAGACATCCACCGCGCAACCGCCGCCAAAATCTTCCACGAACGCATCGAAGACGTCACCGCCGACCAGCGGCGAAAGGCGAAAACCGCTAACTTCGGCATGATTTACGGAATCTCCGCTTTCGGGCTCAGCGAACGCCTGCAAATCCCGCGCGCGGAGGCGAAAGCGATTATCGAAGGCTATTTTACCACCTTCCCCGGCGTGCGCAAATACATGGACGACTGCATCGAACGCACCCGCTCGACGGGCTACGTCACCACGATGTTCGGCCGCCGACGCATCCTCCCCGACATCAACTCGCGCAACGCCGTCGTGCGCGGTTATGCCGAGCGCAACGCCATCAACGCGCCCATCCAAGGCACCGCCGCCGACATCATCAAAATCGCTATGATTCGCATTTTCCGCCGTTTCGCCGACGAAGGTATACGCTCGAAAATGATTCTCCAAGTGCACGACGAACTCAACTTCGACGTCATCCCCGACGAACTCGACCGCGTCCGCGATATCGTTAAAACGGAGATGGAAAATGCCGCGAAGTTTACCGTGCCGCTCGTGGCAGACTGCGACACGGGCAGCAACTGGCTCGAAGCGCACTAAGAACCCGGCCAACGCCGAAACGGTTGCCCGCTGCGGAGAAGGGATTTGTAATAGCGAAACTCTTCTTCGCACGACGTATTTTCCTCTATCATAGGCTGTAACGCTCGTGCACGCGCTGCCAACGATGTGTGTTTTTCGGCGATTTCAGGGTCAATGATTCGCCGCACTTCAGCCGCCGACGTCACGTCGAGTTCGGCATAGGTTTCTTCGGCGATTCGGCTCACCGACGCATCGAATGCGGCTACGTGACGCTCTGCAAAGTCACGATAGACCTCGGCGGCTACGGCGCTCATCCGACGCGCATACTCGGCATCGACGCTGCTTCGGCATGCCGCCGCAACGCTGTCGACCGTCGCTTGTCGCCGCTCTGCCGCAAGTCGCTCAGCCTCTGCCTCCGAATCGATTCGCGTCGCAAGGCTTTCGACACGCACCGACGCTTCGTCGATGGCTTGACGCATGTCGCTCGACCGCATCTGCGTCCAAACGACCACGCCCGCCGCAGCCGCAACGACAACCGCTGCCGCTACAGCCCGAGCTTGCCAATTTCGGCGCTGCCACGCCGTCTGCAAGGTTTCCGCATTGCGGTAACGACGGTCGCGCTCGGCTGCCATACAGCGACGTCGGATTCTGCCATATTTCGCACCGAAAATGTCTGCCATAATCACGCCCAGCGAATAGACGTCGCTGCGTGTGTCGATGTCGTCGGCGCGCTCTACCAACTCCGGCGAGGCATAGCGACGTGTGCCACCGAGCGTACGAGTCAGGTAGTGAGCCGAGTCGGCGGAATAGCCGAAATCGATGATTTTCACGTCGCAGTTGCTCCGCGTGATGAGTATATTTTCCGGCTTCAGGTCGTTATGAATCACGCCCGAGCGATGGATATACGCCACAGCGTCAAGCAGTTGGCTGAACACGCGTCGGCGCTGCGCCTCGTCGGGATTCGTCGCCAAAAATCGGCGAAGGTCGGTGCCGTCGACATATTCCATCACGATTGCCGGACCGATTGACAACGACGGCTCGTAGGTCACCGTCATCGCAACGTGCTGATGCTGCATCCCGAGCGACAACTCATACTCGCGACGCAACACCGACTCCGACATCCCGTCGCCGGTTTTTATCGTTTTGAGCATGAAATATTTGCCGCCGCGCACCGCTCGATAGAGCAGCGACCGACTCGTCGAGTGCATCAGCACGAAGTCGGTATACTCGCCGCTATAGTCGCCGCGACCGCCGGGAATTTCAAATATTTCGCTATCTTTCGACATATATTATATGTGTCTACAACGCCATCTTACGGGCTGCACCGCGACGCGACGGCGCCACGATGTAGATGCCTCGCGGCAAATCAAGGCTGCGGCGAGCCTCGCTCCAGATGCGGTTGCGCAACGTTAGCACACAGCGTCCGTCGAGGGTAAATATGCTATAGGTGTCGGGCTCGTTTCCGAATGCGCCATCGGCGGCTGCATCGAGAGGAAGTTGCTCGACGCCCGACGATTTGTCGAGGGTTTGGTTGCCGGCGCTGTTAATGAGCATCGTCTCGCTGACGTCGAAATCGTTGCCGCGCCGTGCGCAGAACTGCACCTCATACGTCTTCGCCGGATTGTAGTTAAAGTCTGCGGTATTGACCGAACCCGATGCCACGTAATAATCCGCGCTCCAACTTGGCTTCTTGTAGGTTGCGGTCCATTCGGTCCACTTGTCGGTGCCTAATTCGCGAGCACGAATTACGTACGACCATGCCTCCAAGCCGTCTTCACCGCACCCGACGTAGCAAGTAAAGTCCATTCCCGAGCCGCGCCTGATGCCCATCAGATACGGCGGCACGTAGTCGCAGTTCGTCTTCGTCAAGTCGATATCTTTATTGCATTTCGTCGAGCCTTTATATTGGATATACACGTTGTAGAACGACGGCGACGGATAGCTACAAATAAAGTTGCAAAGACTGCTGCCGGGTGCGCAGTAGGCGGTGCCTAACTGAGCGCTCTGATAGCTGCCGAAGATTGCAACGTCGGAGGGATATATGTTGTAGATGCCGGCGCGCAGGCGGAATGCTTTGGGCGACACGAAGTCGGGGTCGTCTATCACGTTGAACGGCAGTTTTACCACATCGAGCGGAAAGTACATTTTCTCGCCGCCACGAACGGTGTAGCTCTCGATTTGCACTTTGTCGTTATTCGACAGCAAATCTTCATGATTCACCCGCACGTCGGGATGCAACGTGCCTATATAAGTCACGATATCGGTTTTCGTACCGTTGCTATATAATCTATATGTATACAATCCGTATTCTTCCACGCCGCACTCGCGAAGTTCGTCGACATTCATACAGCGATAGCCGAGCCAATCGATGCCGCGCGCCGTTTCGACGTAGTCGGGCGAAATGTACGGCGTTGTGACGCGCAAGGGCTCCGACTGCGCCGAGCCGCCGTTCCACGTCACGACTGCCAAAAGGTGATAGTAACGGTTTTCTTGCAAACTCTTTGTCACGAACGAGCCGTCAGCCTCGGGCTCATAGTCGGTCCACTCGCCTGTTTCGCCGTCGCCGAGGCTATACGACAAGCGTGCGCCGTCGAGTCCTTCAGCCGTATATGTGGCATGCGCTTGCAACGTGTTCCAACGCAACAGGTCTTGCACGAGTTTAAGCCCCAACGAGGGCGTTGTAATGCTGCTGCGCGTCACGATGTTCGACCCGTCGTAGACGGTGTAGACGTATTCCGTAGCCGGGCTGAGTCCTTTCGCCGTGCCGTATCCTCCGGCGGCGATGTCGACGGTCGTTGCACTGCCGCCTTCCGCCGCTACAATGCTCGCTTTCAGCCGTTTGGTCGTTGCCGAATAGAACGACGCCGAACCTTGGTTGCACGTCATGCCGAAGCGGTTGAAGTAGGTCATCGACGCGCCGTCGGCGGCTATCGGCATCAAGAAGTGATGCGACGCGTCGGCATTATACGTAGCGCCCCACGTGTTGGCTTCCGCCGCCGTGGCGGGCTTGTTGAGTTCGTTGCAATTGTTGCCGGTGATGCAAATGGGGTCCTTGTATGTGGTATTGCCCGACGCACTCAGCGTGCCGCTGTTCAGGCAGTTACCGAAGTCGGCATAGTATAAGATTGCGCCGATTCCGGCTGCCCATGCGCGGAAATTGACCGACGTATAGCTTGTGATGTTTCCCGTGTTCGTGCAGTTGAGCAGCAATGCTTGGCTGCCGCTTTTGCCCTCGAATATTCCGGCAATACCTCCGGCATAGGAGTCGAAATATTTCTCCGAACTGAACACCGCGCCGCTGTTGACGCAGTTGGTCACGTCGGTCATATAGCATTCGCCGACGATGCCGCCGACGTAGCACATATTATTGGTAACTTTGCCCGAATTGACACACGCGTCGATGCGCGCATTGCCGCTCCTGCCCACGATGCCTCCGGTGCGCTGAAACACCTTGGTCGACGTGACGGTCTCCGACGTTAGCGTCGACGATACGTTGCCCGAGTTGGTGCAGAAACTCACGCTGCCGCTCTCCATATGCCCGACAATGCCGCCGCACGACACGTTGGCATCGGCACTCGCCGTCACATCGCCGCTGTTCACGCAGCCCATAACGGTCCCTAAATTCCACCCGACGATGCCGCCTACGCGCGGAAAGTAGACAAGCGTTTCGTCTTGCGTGGCGCCGCTGATGCTGCCGTAGTTCTCGCAGTTGATAACGCTTCCGGTGTCGAGCACCTTGCCTGCGATGCCCCCGGCTATGATGTAGTCGGTGTAGGATATTATCTTATAGTTGCTATAGTTTTTGCAGCGAAGCACCGTGCCTGCAACCGTGTTGGCGATGCACCCGTAAGTGCCCCAATACGCCGCCGTGCCTGCCTTCGTCAGGTCATTCACACAGCCGCCCGACTCGAGTACGTCGATGAGCGGTCGATTCGACGTCACCGTATGACTGTTGCCCTCAATGGTCCCCGCAAAACTCGGTATGGTTGCCACGTCGATGCTGATGTCGGCTCGCAAGTCCCATACGTCGCCGCGAAAGGTTTCGCCCGCTGCCGCGCGTTTTGCAAGCACTTCCCACGTGAGCGCGGAATTGACCACATATGTCTCGGCTTGCATCCCGACGCAAAAACTAAACGCTAAAAGTATGACATATAGTTTTTTCATAGTCAGCAAATTTATACCACAAAATTAGCCAATCCCTGCGAAAACGCCAAAATAAATCCGCCGAGAATTTTGGGTTTTCATTTTTAATGTATTAACTTTGCCGCGGTTTCAAGAGAGATTGAGAAATTTTTTTAAACGTTTAAATATGAAGAAACTACTCTTAGCGGCAATCGCTTTTCTTTTCGTATTGCCCGCATTTGGACAGCAACTCCAACCGCTGCCCACCGACTCAACTATCCGTATCGGTAAGTTGGAAAACGGTATGACCTACTACATCCGTCAAAACGACAAGCCTGCAAAGCGCTGCGAATTCTATCTCGCTACTAACGTCGGTGCTTTCCAGGAAGAAGACGACCAAGACGGCCTTGCGCACTTCCTCGAACACATGTGCTTCAACGGAACAAAGAACTTCCCCGGAAAGGGTATCCTCAACTACTTGCGTAGCATCGGCGCCGAATTCGGCGGTAACATCAACGCTGCTACAGGACTCGAACAAACCACCTACATGCTCAACAACATTCCGTTGGAAAAAGCCGGCGTGGTCGACTCCTGCTTGCTCATCATGCACGACTATTCACACTTCGTGACTTGTGACCCCAAAGAAATCGATGCCGAACGCGGTGTGATTATCGAAGAAAAACGTACTCGAAACAATGCCGGCTGGCGTAACTTTATGCGCTTCAACCAATTCATCTTCGCCGGTACGCCCTACGCAAAGCGCACTCTCATCGGCTCGGAAGAACAACTCAAGACGTTCAAACCCGAAAGCCTTACGTCGTTCTACCACACTTGGTATCGCCCTGACATGCAAGCGCTTATCGTTGTCGGCGACATCAACGTCGACGAAACTGAAGCAAAAATCAAACAAATCTTCAGCGACATCCCCAAAGCGGAAAATCCCAAAGCAAAACCCGTTGTCAAAGTGCCCGACAACGAAAAACCGCTCATCGGTATCGCTACCGACAAAGAAGCTACTTCGTCGAACATCGACGTACTTTGGAAGAGCGAACCCACTCCGCTCGAATATCGCAACACGCTCCAAGCAGGTGTCTTGCCCGAAATTATGAAAAGCATCCTCTACTACGGTATGCAAGAACGCTTTAACGATATCAAAGCTCAACCCGATGCTCCGTTCTTCAATGGCTCTCTCTATATCGACAAAGTGTCGAACTACTGCGAGGCTACTCAGGCAAGCGTTTCTTTCAAAGACGGCGAATATGCTCGCGCTTTCCGCGCTCTTTTGGTAGAAGTTGAAAAACTCAAACGCTACGGCTTCACAGCAGGCGAATACGAACGCGCTACAACAAAACTCATCAGCGAACTCGAAAAAGCGGCTACCGCTGCCGAAACTCGCAAGAATCCCGACTTTATCCGTCCGATTCTTCAAAACTTCTTCCAAAACGAAACGCTCCTCGACCCACAAACCGAACTGCAACTTGCGCAAATGATTTGCCAACAACTTCCGCTCGAGATGTTCAACGGCGTTGTTAAGCAACTCATCACCGACAACAATATGGTTGTGTTCTACACCGGTCCCGAACGCGAAGGCTTGACTAACCCCACCGAGGCTGAACTGCAAGCAATCATCGACGAAGTTAAGACTTCCGAAATCGCCGCTCCCGTCGAAGAAACTTCCAACGAGCCGCTCCTCGACGCCGCTCAACTCGCCGGTGGCAAACTCACTACCGTCAAAGAAGCCGGCAAGGGTCAATACGGCGCTGCTGAATGGCTGCTCGACAACGGCACTAAGGTCGTTTACCTCAAAACCGACTACAAGAAAGACCAAGTTCTCATCAACTACGTCAAAGAAGGCGGCGCTTCGCTCGTTGACGAAGCCGACCTTCCCTCGCTCGACGACAACGTATGGTATTTCTACACCACCAACAAGGGCGTTGCCGACATCCCCGGCACTAAACTCAAAAAGATGCTCGCCGGCAAAAACGTCCAAGTAACTCCCTACATCGACGAACTCGAAAGCGGTATCACGGCAACTTCCACGCCCAAAGACATCGAAACAGCTTTCCAACTCATCTACCTCAACTACACGAAACAACGTTTCGACGCCGACGAGTTTAACATCGGTTTGGCTCAAATCAAGTCGTTGCTCCCCAACCTCGAGAAGCAACCCGACTTCGTAGCTCAACAACTTCTCTACAAGAGCCTCTACAACAACAACCCGCGTCGCCAAATCATCAGCAGCGAAACAGTTGACAAAATCAGCCTCGCTACGCTCGAGAAAGTCTACAAGCAACTCTTCAACGGCGCCGACGGTGCTACGCTCTACGTCGTTGGTAACGTCGACGAACAAACTCTTCGCCCGCTCGTTGAAAAATATATCGGCTCTATCGAAAAAGGTAAGAAAGCCGTTAAATGGGTCGACAACAACATCCAAACTCCGGAAGGCAAAAAAGTCGTTCACGAGCCCGTACAGATGGAAACGCCCAAGTGCAAATGCTACGTCATCTACAACGCACTCGCACCGTATAGCGTAGAAAACGCCGTAATGCTCGAAGCCGTTCAATACATCCTCGACATGACCTACACAGAAACTCTCCGCGAGGAAGAGGGCGGCACATATGGCGCAGGAGTTGTGGCTAACAGCAACGACAAACCGAAAGAAAAAGAACGCCTCTTGGTGGCTTTCGACACCAACGTACAACAAGCACCGCGTCTGCTCGAACTCGTTCGCGAAGGCATCAACGGTATTCTTGAAAAAGGCATCACCGATGACCAATTCAGCAAAACTGTCGAAAACCTCAAGAAGAACATTCCCGAGAAGCACATCTCCAACAACTACTGGGCAAAAGTGCTTAAAATCGCTGCAGAAGACGGCTACGACTACGATGCTCAATATCAAGCAGCTGTCGACGGCATTACGAAAGACAAAATCGTGAAGGCTCTCAAAACCATAATCGACGCCGGAAACGAACTCGAATTCATGATTTATCCCAAAGAATAATCACCCGAACAAAAGTTTCCAACAAACAAAAGGCTGCCCCCGGCAGCCTTTTGTTTGTATCTATATGTCTGAAAATCAGCGGATTGATGCAGCACCGAGGCGCGACCATACCGCGCTGATTATCAATTCTTTAGGCGCCTATCTGCACACCGCACGCCTATCCTGTGTTTTCTGTGTATTGTGTTGGAAATCAGGATTATACGCTTGACTATTTTTCGCGCATGAAGAGGTTGATGGGCGTGCCTGAGAAGTTCCACTTTTCGCGGATTTTGTTCTCGAGGTAGCGTCGGTACGGCTCTTTGACCCACTGCGGGAGGTTGCAGAAGAAGACAAACGAGGGGATTCGCGCTTCTTTGAGCATTGTTACATACTTGATTTTGATGTACTTACCTTTGTTGGCGGGTGGGGGATATGCGCCGATGACTTCTTGCATGTAGTTGTTGAGTTGCGAAGTGGGGATGATGCGTTTGCGGTTTTTGTAGACTTCGACGGCGGTGTCGATCACCTTGTAGATGCGCTGTTTAGTGATAGCGGATGTGAAGATGATGGGGAAGTCGGTAAAGGGTGCAAACTTGTTGCGGATTGCGTTTTCGAAGTGCTTGATAGCGTCGGTGCTTTTGTCTTCGACGAGGTCCCACTTGTTGACGCAGACGACGAGTCCTTTGTTGTTTTTGTGGATGAGTGAGAAGATGTTTGCGTCTTGCCCTTCGATGCCGCGTGTGGCGTCGATCATGAGGATGCAGACGTCGGAGTTTTCGATAGCGCGGATGCTGCGAATCACCGAGTAGTATTCGATGTCTTCGTTCACCTTGTTTTTCTTGCGGATTCCGGCGGTGTCGACGAGGTAGAAGTCGAAACCGAACTTGTCGTAGCGTGTGTAGATGCTGTCGCGTGTAGTTCCGGCGATGTTTGTAACGATGTTGCGTTCTTCGCCGATGAAAGCGTTGATGATGCTCGATTTTCCGGCGTTAGGGCGTCCGACGATAGCGAAACGGGGGATGTTTTCTTCGACGGTTTCTTCTTCTTTCTGCGGGAAACGGCGGACGATTTCGTCGAGCAAATCACCTGTGCCTGAGCCTGTTGAGGCAGAGACGCAGAGAGGGTCGCCCAATCCGAGCGAATAGAATTCGGCGGCTTGGTACTGCCATTCGTTGGTGTCGGCTTTGTTAGCCATCAGGATGACCGGCTTCTTGGAGCGGCGGAGAATCTGTGCCACCATATCGTCGAGGTCGGTTACGCCGTTGCGCACGTCGACGACGAATAGGATTACGTCGGCTTCTTCGATGGCGATGCTTACTTGCTTGTTGATTTCGCCTTCGAAGATGTCTTCGGAGTTGACTACCCAACCGCCGGTGTCGACAATGGAGAATTCTTGACCGCACCAATCGACTTTGCCGTATTGGCGGTCGCGTGTGGTGCCGGAGGTGTCGTCGACGATAGCCGTGCGAGTTTGAGTGAGTCGGTTGAAAAGAGTGGACTTACCCACGTTCGGGCGTCCAACGATTGCCACTAATCTTCCCATATCTGATGTTTGTTAATTGCTTGAAAGTTAATAATTATTGTTCAATATATCCGAAAGCACGAAGTTTGTTTTCGCGGTTTCGCCAGTCTTTTTCGACTTTAACGAAGAGTTCGAGGAAAACTTTTTTGCCGAAGAAAGTTTCGATGTCGTGCCGTGCGTCGCTGCCGACTCGTTTGAGCATCGCGCCGTTGCGTCCGATGATTATACCCTTCTGGCTGTCGCGTTCGACGTAGATAACCGACATGATGTGTATGGAGTTGGGCTTTTCGTCGTATTTTTCGACGATAACCTCGGTTGCGTATGGCACTTCCTTGTCGTAGGCGAGGAGGATTTTTTCGCGGATAATTTCGGTGACGAAGAATCGTGCGGGTTTGTCGGTTAGCGCGTCTTTGCCGAAGTAGGGCGGCGAGGGCGGCAGCAGTTCGAGGATTCGCGTCATCAGGCTCGCCACGTTGAAATTTTCTTTCGCCGACATGGGGAAAATCTCAGCGTCGGGGAGAAGCGCCTTCCAGCGGTCGATGATTTCGAGCAGGTCGGCATTGCCCTTGAGGAGGTCTATCTTGTTGATAACCAACAGAACAGGGACTTTCTCTTTGGCGACTTTCGCGATGAAGTCGCTGTGCTTGTCGACGCTTTCGACCACGTCGGTGACGTAGAGGAGGATGTCGGCGTCGGTGAGGGCAGACTCGCTGAAGTTGAGCATACTCTCTTGGAGTTTGTATTTCGGTTTGAGCACGCCGGGGGTGTCGGAGAAGACGATTTGGTAGTCGTCGGCGTTAACAATACCGAGGATGCGGTGGCGTGTGGTTTGCGCCTTTGAAGTGATGATAGAGAGTCGCTCGCCGACGAGGTTGTTCATCAGCGTCGACTTACCGACGTTCGGGTTACCAACGATGTTAACGAATCCTGCTTTGTGAGTCATTGTAGTTCGTATTTGAAAAGTGCGGAATACGGTCCAAGAACGGGGCAATCGAGTTGCCGAGGTTCTTGTGCCGTGTTCCGCACGATAGGTTATTTTTTGAAGGGAAAACGAGTAAAAATTTAAATGTCCCAAACCACGTACATAGCGCCCCAGGTAAACCCGGCGCCGAAAGCGGTTAGAACGAGCTTGTCGCCCTTCTTGAGTTTGTCTTTGTTTTCGTCGATGCAGAGAGGAATCGAGGCAGCCGAAGTGTTGCCGCGATATTGGATGTTGACGAGCACTTTATCGTCGGCAATTCCGAGGCGCGAGCCAACGGCTTCGATGATACGGAGGTTGGCTTGGTGAGGGATGAACCAGTCGATTTGGTCGATGGTCAAGTTGTTGCGCTTTAGGATGTCTTGCGACGAGGTGAGCATATCGGTCACGGCGTGACGATAGACGGCACGACCTTCTTGATAGACGAAATGTTCGTGAGCGTCGACTGTTGCGTGCGAAGCGGGGTAAGCCGAGCCGCCGGCTTTCATCACCAAGTGAGGCAAGCCTTCGCCGTCGACGTGGAACACGCCGTCGATAACGCCAACACCTTGCTCTTCCGTCGGTTCGAGGAGCACGCAAGCGGCAGCGTCGCCGAAGAGCGGGCAAGTTGTGCGGTCGTCGTAGTTAGTCATACTCGACATCATTTCTGCAGCGATGACGATAACCTTCTTGTACATACCGGCGCGCACATAAGCGGAGCCTGCTTGAAGCGCTACGATGAAACCTGCGCAAGCGGCTTGGATGTCGTAAGCGTAGCAATTGTTCAGCCCTGCTTTGTGAGCGATAATCGATGCGGTCGACGGGAAACGGTAGTCGGGGTTTGAAGTGGCGCAGATGACCAAGTCAATATCGTCGGGATTAGTTCCGGTGTTTGCCAGGAGTCGTTCAACGGCGATTTTACCCATGTGGGAAGAACCGAGGCCTTCGCCTTTTTGGATGCGGCGCTCTTTGATTCCGACGCGAGTGGTAATCCATTCGTCGTTAGTGTCGACCATCTGCGATAGTTCGTCGTTGGTCAGCGCGTAGTCGGGAACGTAGGAGGCAATTCCGGTGATTTTTGCACTATACATCTTTTTATCTTCTTTTTAACAAATATTAGGTGAGTCAAAACGAGCAATACGTTTTGGCACACCTGATTTGTAGTAGTATGCAACGCGCGCTGTAGCGCTACGCTGCAAGAGCGACGCCGACGTTGGAAAGTGCGCGGCAGTCGTTCGTCCTACTTATCTCAACAGTTGTTATGGTCGATTTAGAGAGCAGTCTCTTTCTCGATAGCGATTTTGCCGCGATAGTATCCGCATTCGCCGCATACGGTGTGAGAGATGTGCCATGCGCCACAGTTCGGGCAAAGCGCCAAAGTAGGAGCAACAGCCTTGTCGTGAGTTCTTCTCTTGGCTGTTCTTGTCTTCGATTGTTTACGTTTAGGATGTGCCATTTTGTTATGTTATTTTATTTGTTATCCAATAAATCCCTCAATGCATCCCATCGGGGGTCGTTGTTTACTCTATCGTCGTCGTTGACGTCGGCATCGGCGTCGAGCGAGCGGAGGCGGTTCTCCATGTCGCTGTTGCATTCGCCGTCGGCGTGGACGTGTCTTATCGGAATAGTTAGTGCGATAGTGTCGTAGATGAAGGGGGCGAGGTCGATTTCGCGTTGGTCCTTCGAAACGACGATAACGTCGTCGGCTTCGTCAGCAGGGTCGTCGCCGATTTTGACGGTTAGTCGATAAGAGTCGTCGACGTGGTGAGTCATCTCGTCGAGACAACGGTCGCACGTAATCTGAATATCGCCGATTACCGAGAAGTCGAGAGTGTAGCAATTTTGGCTATTGTTGACATTAATAGCCACGTTGACTAACCCTGAATGAATCTCGGAACTAT
>JBJEDP010000332.1:0-2802 GCA_051872175.1 Candidatus Limisoma sp. | reverse complement strand
ACGAGCATAAAAAAATCATGACGCTTCCCAACCTCCGAACTCCATCGGAGGCGGTTTCTTATACCCGTCCAACTCAAAAAAGCCATGTTTTATGCGCTGAGAACTGAAAATTTGCCGACAAAACCAAAACCACACAAATATACGACCTTCACGAGCCTTTCCCCGGTTGAAAATTCAAGCCATTAACTGAATATCCCTAATTAGAACCACACGTCATAAACTCCATCCCATTCGGTATCGATGCGTATACCACCGCTATTGGCACCCGATGTGAGGAATCTGCCAATGATAGTGGTAAGATGATTGCGGCGATAGTCGATTTGCGTACCGGGAACGCGGCTAATCACCCTGCCTTGGCTGTCGGTTACGACAACCGTAGCGTTGACAAACGACGATGTGCCGTTGACCAAAATCCAGTCGCTACCCAATTCAAGTTCGGTCGCCGAGCCGTCGTAACTGCTGAGCGAGGTGCTATAGGCAATGCCGCCCACGGCATCGTTGGGCTTTTCGGTTACGACGTTGAATCGCGACGGGAAGAAGCCCTCATAGAGCACGTTGACCGTCAGCTCTTCGATTGGCGGGAACTGTTGCGGATTGACTTTGCGCATTTCGAGATATTCCGCAATCTCGTCAGCCTCGACGATGATGCGATACTTCGCCAACGGACGTTGCAAATCAAGCGTCACGGTTTCGCCTTCGTCAGCAACAGTAATGCCATTCTCAATGCCGTAAGCAGCGTCCTTGGCATCGGTATTTGCCGTATATGGCTCGGTGACTATGTTTACGGCTTTCAGGCTTTCGGTGCTGTAGAATGTATCGGCAAGCGGAGCGCCGGTGCGAGCATAGTCAGCCCAGAGGCGCAGGTCGTAGTTGTCTTCTGCGAGTTGCAACTCAACCTTGTAGGTACCGTCATCAAGCAATTCGGGAGTGACTACCTTATGGAGCACCACTTCGTCGGTACCTGCCTTGCAAATCTCAGCCACGCAGCGGAGCACGTAGCCGGCAGCGGCAGCGCGCGATTTTGCCTGTTGCGGCGTGAAGTCGGGCATTCCCGTTTCGGGGAGCGAAAATTTCACGGTGAGCGTAGGCAGCGTGAAAGAGCCTTTATACAAAGGAACGACAACGCGTGTCACAACCTTTTCGAGCACGTCGGCATCGGCAATACCCGAAAGCATATCGGCATCGACCGCCGATTGGGCAACCACCCACTCATGCAGCGACGTGAGAGAGGCTGTGGCAGACGGCTCTTCGTCGGCATTGACGATGGTAACCATTGTATAGTGTCCTGCCGCTAACGGCAACAAAGCGGAAGCAACGGCACGGGCATCGTCATACTCGTACTTAGCAACGAGATTGCCTGCGGTGTCGTAGATGTACAAAAGCGTTTGACCGATGGCAACATCCGAGCAACGGCTGTTGTCGAGGGCAATCGCCACACCGCCATCGGTTTCGTGAGGTTCGTCGCATGAGCAAGCAGAGAACCCGAAAAGCGTTGCTGCACAAAGCATTACGCTTGCTATATTTCTGATAAATGTTTTCATTTTTGACCCTCCTTTCTGTCGGTAACAACCACACGGCGTGCCTTCGTAGCATTCGGCTCGTTGTAGTCAATACCATTTCCGGAAACTTCAATACGCGATTCGTCAATACCCATTTTAACGAGTCTGTCTTTGACAGCCTTAGCACGGCGGAGCGACAGAGCGTCGTTCACTTTTCGGCTACCCGAGTTGCTACACCAACCGGTGACGAGCACTTCCACGTCGGGATTTGCTTGAAGCGCATCGTAGATGGCTTGAACTTTCTCGGTTTCGCTTGCACGGATTGCCGATTTGTTGAAATCGAAATAGATTTCGGGGAATGTCAATTCTTTCACCTCAGGAACGTAAATTTCCCTCTTCGGTTCGGGTTCCGGCTCAACAACTATCGGTTCGGGCTTAGCAGGCTTTTCGACAACTTGCGGAGCGGGTTCGGGAGCAGCATCGGGCACAACGGGTGCTTTCTTTTGCTTTTTGCCGAACGACCAACCGATACGCAAGCCGCTCTCCCAAAGGTAGTTGGCATCGTGAACGTGTTTCGTCACGCCGTCCATACCCTTTCCGGTCAAGTAGGTAATGCCGGAGTATAAGCCAATGTTAAGATGGTCGGTAACGGCATACGAAACTTGCACATTGCCTCCGGCACCGAGATGCCAGCGCGATTTGTCGTTGTAGATGCTTTTGCCATCCGAGATGGTCTGCAATTCAGCTTTAGTGCTCACGGCAGAGAGCATCGGCGAAAGTTCGAGACGCCAACGGCTCTGCTTTGTGCGGTTGAAAAATCCAAGCAGATTCACGTTGAGCCGCGCGCCATACTGCTGCAGCGAAACGACGCTTTTCAAGTCGGAATAGTCAGCACCGAGCATACCAGCTACGGGAGCGTGATAGGTTAAGCCGTCGACGCCCAACCAGTAGTCGCTCGCCACACAACATTCGCGTCCCGAAAGATTAGTTTTTCCCAACTTGGCGGACAACTCTGCCGAGATGACGGAACTGAAGCGATATCCGCCAAAAAGACCGGCTGCATAACCCGCCCTTGTCTTGTCTGACCCAAACGAACTTAATGTGTTAACGCCGAAAGGCACACCACCCTCGACGCCAACATACCATCCTCTTTGGGAAACATCCGTTGCCTCGCGCTCCTTTGTGTCCTGTGCACATACGTCTTGCACAGCCAACATGCTTAGAGCCATGAGGCACGTTACGATTGCTTTTGACGTTTTCATATCTAAATTTAATTATATTTTTCAATTTTAGGCATTTACTC
>JBJEDP010000331.1:0-14405 GCA_051872175.1 Candidatus Limisoma sp. | reverse complement strand
AAAAGTGAACGGATATCCCCGTTTTGGGTGGGTGGATATCAACCGTTTTCAGCAAGAAGTCAAACACATGAAAGAAAAGAACATCGCTGCCGAACTTCTTGCAAAGTTACTTCAAGGTAGAGTGAAAACATACCAACGCACCAATATTGTAATGAGTGAAAAGTATAGTAAATTGCTCACCGATACACTCTCTCGATATTTAAAAGGTCTTATCACCAACGAGGAGGTTATTCAAGAGCTGCTCAAACTTGCTTTGGATATAGCCAATGCAGAGACTGGCGGACCAAAGCTCACGCCTGAAGAAAAAGCGTTTTATGACGCTCTTACTCGTCCGCAAGCCGTTCGTGATTTCTATGAAAATGACCAGTTAATTGCATTAACTAAAGAACTCACTGAAACGCTGCGTAAAAACCGCACAATCGACTGGAGTCGTCGTGAAAGTGCAAGAGCTAATATGCGTCGCTTGGTTAAGCGTCTGCTCAAGAAATACAACTATCCGCCGGAAGAAGCCCAAGATGCTCTTGACACAGTTTTGCGTCAATGTGAGCAATGGGCGGATAACGACAACTACGATGAAGAAGAATATACAACTCCTACAACAAAAGTATTCTATTCATTTAACGACTACGATACTGGCAGCTTAGCTGCCGAGCCTTAATTGACATGTAGGCTTTACTTGCATAAAAGTGTTTTCAAAAAAAAGATAGCGAACCGGAAGAAACTGAATGCACTTAGCCGGCGCTTTGCGGCGCGGGGTCTTGCGCCGGTTAACCTGCATTATTCACACTATTCCGTTACGAAAGGGCTAACCGGCAATGCATTAGCGTGAGCGCAGCGATGACGATGCAGAATGTAGTAAATCCTACCTTTAAAGAGGAAGAGCGAGCATTGCGCTAAGGTGTTGTCAGTTAGCCCTTGCAGTAGGAAAAGTGTGAATAATGCAGATTAGAACTCTAATCTGAAGCCTTTCTGCTTTAGTTCGTCGTATTTTGCCTTGTTGAAGCGGAAGAGAAATGCTTCTTTCTTCTGCGAAGGATTGACCGTTTCGTCGGTCTGCTCGAGCATTCCCAGTCGCTTCATCTTGTTGTAAAAATTGCGTCGGTCGAAATGCACGTCGAGTATCGCCTCGTAGAGGTTCTGCAACTGCTTGATGGTGAATTCCTCCGGCAACAGTTCAAAGCCAACCGGCTCAAAGTGAATCTGCTGACGCAGCGCCTGCTCAGCCTTGCGAAGTATCTGGTCGTGGTCGAAAGCCAACTGCGGCACTTCGTCGAGCGCAAACCAACGCGCATCGGCTGCATCGTCGCCGCCCTTCACCTCCTTCAACCGCACCAAAGCATAGAACGCGATGGTGATGACGCGTTCGCGCGGGTCGCGATGCACAGCCGTAAACGTGTGAAATTGACGAATGTAAGCGCCCGCCAAACCGGTTTCTTCCTGCAACTCGCGCAGCGCACCGTTTTCGGCACATTCGTCCATTCTGAGGAATCCGCCCGGCAAAGCCCACCGTCCTTTGTAGGGTTCAATGCCACGCTCTACTAAAAGCACTCTCAACTTCGTGCCGTCAAAGCCGAAAATTACACAGTCGGTCGTCACACTCGGATGCGGGTATTTGTAATGGTATTTAAGTTCTTCGTCCATCTCGTTTAACTATTCAAACATACAACAAACCCGCGTGGCAGAATGACGTTCTCCACATCGACAGCATCAGCAAAAAGAGGCGCAATGTCCTTGTCGCGAAATCCGGCAATGCCGCATCCGATGCGCGTCACCAAGAACGTAAGCTCCGGATGATTTTTGGCAAAGACGATAAAATCGTCGACATACGGCTTGATAGTATTCACGCCGCCCTGCATCGTCGGGATGGCATACGTTCTGCCGTACAACCCCACGCCCTTGCCCCATTCGGCACCGAATTGGCGAAACGCCACACGCGCAGCACCGCCGCCGTGCATCCCCGCCAAATTGCTACCAAAAACGAAAATTTCATTCTCACCAAGCTCCGAAATCATTTCGGGTGTAAATCTTCTGTTGTACATAACATTTTTCGCTTTAGAAACCTCATTTACAATACTTTGCAATAACTCAGCAAAATAATGTGTAAATTTTACACCACAAAGAAAAGACAAAAAATTCAATCCGCCAAATCTTTTGCGTAAATTTCACACGGTTTTCACAATATTTCAACAATCAAACGCTGCCACAGGCAGTTTTTATCGTTTTCGCTTTGTTTTTCGCTCACCTTGGTTTACTTTCGCTTCGCGCAAGATAGGCGGCTTCTCGGCAAAATCAAATTTCAAAACAAGTTTTGATTTGCTTTTGCTCTCGATTTGCACTATCTTTGTAACATAAAAGGAAAAAAGAATGGCAATAAGCGATGGGAAAGGTGCTATCGGCGTATTTGATTCGGGCTATGGAGGTCTGACGATATTGTCCCGCATACGTAGCATCTTGCCGCAATATGACTATATTTATCTGGGCGACAACGCGCGGGCTCCTTACGGGAGTCGGTCGTTCGACGTGGTCTATCGCTTTACGTTACAGGCGGTTAACTACTTGTTCGCTCAGGGCTGTCAGTTGGTGATTCTGGCATGCAACACGGCGTCGGCAAAGGCGCTACGCACCATTCAGCAAAACGACTTGCCGACCATCGATGCTCGGCGCCGCGTGCTTGGCGTGATTCGCCCAACGGTGGAGAAGCTCGGCGAACTGACGCAGACGGGTGCTATCGGCGTGCTGGGAACGGCGGGAACTATCCAGAGCGAGAGTTATCCGATGGAGATTCGCAAGATGTATCCCGACTTTCGCACGTACGGGCAGCCGTGCCCGATGTGGGTGCCTTTGGTGGAATACCGCGAAAGCGACGGCGACGGCGCTGACTATTTCGTGCGAAAATACATTGACGCACTTTTTGCACAATCGGCTGACATCGACACGGTTATCCTCGGCTGCACGCACTATCCGCTGCTCTACGACAAGATTATGCAGTATATGCCGGCGGGGGTCAACGTGATTTGCCAAGGCGAAATCGTTGCCGACAGTTTGGCTGACTATCTTCGCCGACATCCCGAGATGGAGCAGCGTTGCACGCGCGGCGGCTCGATGCGCTATCTTTCGACCGAATCGGCTGAAAAGTTTGCCTCGATGGCTTCGCTCTTTCTCGGCGACGACGTAGAGGCAGAGCAAGTAACTTTGATTTAACAAACAAAATATAGGTATAAAATGAAATTTACACTCAAACAACTAACGATTTTTGCCGCGTTGGCGATAGGTGCAGCAGCTTGCAGCGACAACGACCCCGACAACACGATAACCATCGACACGGCGATGACACAGATTGCGTACGACGACGATGGCGTTTGGGCAGACTGTCTGAATCCGGAGGCTGCCTACATCGATTGCCAGGGCGTGCGCTTCAGCCATTTTGCCGAAACAAGCCCTTACGGCACTTACTGGTACGGTTTCTGCCCGAGCCGCAACTCCGACAATGCCGACTACAGCGACGGCAACTGGCTCGACCATCAATGGACGGCGATGCCCGGCGGAAGCACGTCGGGCAAAGGCACACCGTATATTATCGCTTATTGGAACACCATCGACAATCCTGCCGAGGGCGACGCTTCGTTGCGTATCAGCTTGGCTGACGGCGGCGAATTCAACCCCGTGCACATCTACTTTACAAACACGACTTACGGCTACTACGCTATGGCTAACGGCACGGCGTGGTCGAAGAAGTTTGCCGACGGCGATTGGTGCAAGGTGGTGATTCGCGGCATCTATGCCGACGGAACTCTCACCGAGCCGCTCGACTTCTACCTTGCCGACATGCGCGACGGCGCCGACAAGATTGTCGACGGATGGACGTTGTGCAACCTGTCGTCGCTCGCCGACGGAGGCCCGCTCACGGCTATTTGCATGACTATGGAATCGTCCGACACCGGTATGTGGGGAATGAACAATCCCGCCTACTTCGCAATCGACCGCTTGAAAATTGAGAAACTTTAATACACTAAAGATATGAACGAGAAAGTATTAAAAAATTTAGAGGCATTACGCGCAGAAATGCGTAAATATAAAATCACGGCAGTCATCGTGCCGGGCACCGACCCTCATCAAAGCGAATACATCAGCGACCACTGGAAAGTGCGCGATTGGCTAACCGGATTTACCGGCTCGAACGGAACAGCCGTAATCACGCTCGACGATGCTCGTCTTTGGACCGACTCTCGCTATTTCCTTCAAGCGGGAATCGAACTCGAAGGCACAGGCATAACGATGATGAAAGAAGACGGCGGCAACGACCCGACAATCGAGCAATGGCTCGCCGAAAACCTCAGCGAAGGCGATTTGTTGGCAGTCGACGGACTCCTGTTCAGCGTGCCGGCAGCTAATCGTTTGGAGAACCTCTGCGGACAAATCGGTGCACGTTTTGCTGCCGATTTTGCTCCTTTCGACAAGATTTATGCCGACCGTCCCGAACTGCCGCTCGACCCGATTTACGTACACGAAGAAAGTTATGCCGGCGAATCGACTCAAAGCAAAATCAATCGCCTTCTCGCCGCGCTCGCCGAAAACGGTGCTAATGCAACCCTTCTGTCGGCGCTCGACGAAGTGGCTTGGCTCTTCAACATTCGTTGCAACGACGTGATGTTCAACCCCGTAGCAACCGCATATGCCTACGTGAGCAAGCACGAACGCGTGCTCTTCATCGACGAGCGAAAAGTCGACGAAGCCGCAGCAAAATATCTCGCCCAACACGCCATCACGGTGGCTCCATACAAGGCGGTCAACGACTTTCTTACGAAAATCAAAAACGACGTCGTGCTGCTCGACCCGCGTTCAACCAGCGACACCTTGGCACGTTGCCTATACAACGCCGAAACCATCTACCGCCAATCGCCGATTGCGCTGATGAAAGCCTGCAAGAACGAGACGCAAATCGAAGGCACGCGCCGCGCTATGGAACGCGACGGCGTT
Organism: Candidatus Limisoma sp.; assembly: GCA_051872175.1. Lineage (GTDB taxonomy): Bacteria > Bacteroidota > Bacteroidia > Bacteroidales > Muribaculaceae > Limisoma. Next base: position 9,428 of record JBJEDP010000331.1, on the reverse strand, counting down.
GCGCTTGTCGAACTCTATATGTGGCTCGAGCAGAACGTGCCGGCAGGAACGGTCAACGAAGTCGACGTAGCCGAAAAGGTTATGGAATTTCGCGGCAAGAGTCCGCTCTACCGCGGCGAAAGTTTCGCCATGGCGGCAGGCTATCGCGGCAACGGCGCCATCGTGCACTATGAAGCGGAACCCGCCACGGCAGCTACTGTCGGCGTCGACGGCCTGCTGCTTGTCGACACCGGTGCACAATATCTCGACGGCACTACCGACATTACGCGCACCGTATGCTTCGGCACTCCTACCGAAGAAGAGCGCCACGACTATACGCTCGTGCTCAAAGGCCACTTGGCTCTCGGACACGTCACATTCCCCGAAGGCACTCGCGGCAGCCAACTCGATGCGCTGGCTCGTCAATTCCTCTGGAGCGAAGCAAAGACATATTGGCACGGCACCGGTCACGGCGTAGGACACTTCCTCAACGTCCACGAAGGTCCGCAAAACATTCGTCTCAACGAAAATCCGACAACGATTCGCCCGGGAATGATTATCTCCAACGAGCCGGGGCTCTACATAACAGACAAATACGGCATTCGCATCGAAAACCTCGTGCTGGCAACGACGTACAAGGAAACCGCCGACTTCGGCAACTTCCTCCGATTCGAAACGCTCACGCTCTTCCCCTACGACACGAAACTCATCGACGTCGATATGCTTACCGCCGAAGAGCTTCGTCAGGTGAACGACTACCACGCAATGGTGCGCAGCCGCTTGACTCCGCTGCTCAACGACGAGCAAGTAGCTTGGCTTAACGAAAAAACTCAACCTATAACGAAATAAAACTATGGCACTTATAAAACCCGTACGCGGATTTACGCCAAAAATCGGCAAAGACTGCTTCTTGGCCGACAACGCAACAATCGTCGGCGACGTAACTATGGGCGACGAATGTAGCATATGGTTCAACGCCGTGCTCCGCGGCGACGTCAACACCATCACCATCGGCGACCGCGTAAACATTCAAGACGGTTCGGTACTTCATACGCTCTACCAAAAGTCGGTAATCGAAATCGGCAACGACGTATCGATTGGCCATAACGTGACCATCCACGGCGCAAAAGTGTGCGACTATGCGCTCATCGGTATGGGCTCAATCTTGCTCGACGGCGCCGAAGTGGGCGAAGGTGCAATCGTTGCCGCCGGCTCGGTTGTGTCGCCCGGCACGAAAATCGGTCCTCACGAACTCTGGATGGGCGTACCGGCTCGATTCAAGAAGATGGTCGACCCGGCTCAAGCGAAAGAAATGAACGTAAAAATTGCGCACAACTATTTGATGTACTCTAAGTGGTACGACGAGCAATAGCATAACGATATTCTAATGAAACAATACAAGCGAGTAGCGGTAAAAGTGGGCAGCAACGTGCTGACTCGGCGCGACGGCACGCTCAACATAACTCGAATGTCGGCGATTGTCGACCAACTTGCCGAGTTGCGCCGACGCGGCATCGAGGTGGTTTTGATAACGTCGGGAGCGGTTGCTTCGGGACGCAGCGAAATGCGCCTCGAAGAGCGGCTCGACCCGGTGTCGGCACGGCAACTGTTTTCGGCTGTCGGACAAGCAAAGTTGATTAACCGCTACTATGAGTTCTTCCGCGACCACGGCATCGTGTGCGGACAAGTGCTGACGATGAAAGAAAACTTCAGCACGCGGTTGCACTACCTCAATCAGAAACACTGCATGGAGGTGATGCTCGAGCGCGGCGTTATTCCCGTAGTCAACGAAAACGATACGGTGTCGGTAACCGAGTTGATGTTTACCGACAACGACGAACTCTCGGGACTGATTGCCTCGATGATGGACATGGATGCGCTTGTATTGCTTTCGAACGTCGATGGCGTCTACACAGGCGACCCCGCCGACCCCGAATCGCAACTGATTCGCGAAATAGAGCCCGAACAAGCCCTCGACAGCGATGCGTTCGTCCAAAAGACGAAGTCGACCTACGGTCGTGGCGGCATGCAGAGCAAATTCCGCATAGCACGCAAAGTTGCAGAAGAAGGCATCGCCGTGATTATCGCCAACGGCACGCGCGAAAACATTTTGGTCGACATCATTGCCGACCGACGCGCCGACGTGCCTTCAACGCTCTTTACGCCGTCGAGTCGCCCCGTATCGAGCGTCAAGAAGTGGATTTCGCACAGCGAAGGCTTTGCCAAAGGCGAAATTCACGTCAACGAAGGCGCACGCCGTGCCCTGCTCGGCGCCGAAGCGTCGTCGCTGCTCCCCGTGGGCGTTACCCACGTGGTCGGCGACTTCGAGAAAGACGACATCGTCAGAATTGTCGGTCCCGACGGAACGGCTTTTGCCGTCGGACGCACGGCGTACGACAGCAGCGAAGCCGCCGAGGCTATCGGCAAACAAGGGCTTAAACCCATTATTCATTACGATTATTTGTGTATTGATTAAACGATTATGAACAGCGAACTGAAAACTTTATTGGAAAAATCGCGCGAAGCGTCGCGTCGGCTAAACCTTGTCGACGACCAACAAATCAACGCCGTGCTCAACGCCGTTGCCGACGCTATCGACAACAATATCGACGACCTGCTCCTTGCCAACGTCGCCGACCTGAACGCTATGGACAAGGCTGACCCCAAATACGACCGACTTCGTCTTACCGACGAGCGCCTGCGCGGCATTGCCGACGACATACGCAAGGTTGCGACTCTGGAGTCGCCTCTGGGCGTCACGTTTCGAGAATGGACACAACCTAACGGCATGCACATTCGAAAAGTGAGCGTACCTTTCGGCGTAATCGGCGTAATCTACGAGGCTCGCCCGAACGTGACGTTCGACGTGTTTTCGCTCTGCCTGAAGAGCGGTAATGCCTGCGTGCTCAAGGGCGGTTCCGATGCTATCCACTCCAACCAAGCCACCATTGCGCTGATTCGCAGCGTGCTTGCCGAACACAACCTCCCGGCAGACTGTGCCACACTCCTCGACGCCGACCACGAAACGACGCGACAAATGTTGCAAGCCGTCGGCTACATCGACTTGGTGATACCTCGCGGCAGTAGCCGATTGATAAAAATGGTGCGCGACAACGCTCTCGTTCCGGTCATCGAAACCGGCGCCGGCGTGTGCCACTGCTATTTCCATTCGTCGGGCGACCTCGAAAAAGGTCGTGCCATCGTGTTCAACGCCAAGACGCGACGCGTCAGCGTATGCAACGCGCTCGACTGCCTGCTCATCGACCGCAGCCGCTTGGCTGACCTGCCCGAACTGCTGGCGCCGATGCTCGAACGCGGAGTCGAAGTCTTTGCCGACCCACAAGCCTACGAAGCCGCCAAAGGCAAATATCAGCTGCTCGAGCGCGCCAACGAAGGCGACCTCGGACACGAATATCTCGACTACAAGATGTGCGTAGTGACCGTCGACGGAATGGATGCCGCTCTCAAACACATTGCCACCTATTCGTCGAAACACAGCGAAAGCATCGTTGCCGACGACCCCGAGGCTTGCGAACGATTTGCCCGCGAAGTCGACGCCGCTTGCGTCTACACCAACCTGCCAACGTCGTTCACCGACGGCGGACAATTCGGTTTCGGCGCCGAAATCGGCATCTCTACCCAGAAGTTGCACGCCCGCGGTCCGATGGCTCTGCCCGAACTGACCACTTACAAATACATTATCTCCGGCAACGGACAGATTCGCAATAGTTAATGGGACTGCTCGCCTTAATACTGCTTTCGATAAGTTTGGCGATGGATTGCTTTTCGGTAAGCCTCGCTGCAGGTGTTATGCTGCGACGCTTCGACCGACGCACTTTCTTTCGCATGGGGCTGATGTTCGGACTCTTCCAAGCGCTGATGCCGCTTTTAGGCTGGTCGTTCGGCTATTCGCTGAGCGGACTAATCCAAAGTTTCGACCACTGGCTGGCATTCGGGCTGCTCGCACTGCTCGGCATACGAATGATTGTCGAAGGCTTCCGCGACGAAGAGCACAAGACGTTCGACCCGCAAAGTTGGCGCGTGCTTCTGACACTCAGCGTGGCTACAAGCATCGACGCGCTGGCGGTCGGATTGACATTCGCATTCATCAACATGGGCCTGCTGCAACTTCTCGAAGCCGTTGCCATCATCGGACTCGGCTCGTTCGTATTTGCCTTGGCAGGCTCGGCTATCGGCGCTTATGTAGGCAACAAATTCCGCTTTCCGATGGAAGCCGTTGGCGGCGTTGTGCTCATCGGCATCGGTACGAAGATTTTGCTCGAACACCTTGGATATCTTTAGACATTTAAAAATATGAAAACGCTGACGTCATTCGCAATTCTACTTCTTGCCTTGGCAACCGCGGCTTGCTCGAAATACGACAAAGAGAGCGAAGCCGTTGCCGAGCAAATAACTCACGCCGTTGCCTCGGGCGACGCAGCAGCACTCGCCGCCGTCGACAGCACATTTCAAGCCGATATGGCTGCCGACCCGGAGCACGCTCTCGAACGCCGTGAAAGTCTTGCACGCCACGCCGACGAGAAAATCGACACGGCAAATATGGCAATACGCGTTGTGGCTGAACTTCCCAAGCAACTCGGGCAGACGCTCGCCGACATGCTTATCGAAGCCGACGACGAGCCGCTCGACGTGTTCGTAACCACGCTCGGAACCGTGCGCTATCTCTACGACGCCGTCGGTAGAATCGACGATTTTGCGATTTTCAATGCAGCCTACCAAGCACGTATCGACAGCCTGCCGCTCGAGCAACAGATGAAAATCTACGTCGCCGTGTCGACGCCCGTAAGCCTCGGCGAGGTGATGGCAGACGACGTAATGACTCGCCAAGGCTCCGACGCTGTCGCCGCCGACGTCAACGAGCGTCTCGCCGTGCTGCGTACGCTATACGACGCCGCTCAATACGAGCAACTCACCGGCGCTTTCAGCCGACGACTCCTTGCCGCCGACCCGTCGGGTAACTACATAACGAAATTTAAATTCTAAGCTATATGAGAACGATTGAAGATTATATTACTCTTGCCAAAGCAGCCGTTGCCGCGCTGACGTTACCAACCGCTCCGGAAGGACTCTACGAACCGATTACCTACGGGCTTTCCAACGGCGGAAAGCTGCTGCGCCCGGCTCTGCTGCTTGCATCGTGCGAGGCTGTCGGCGGCGATGCCGAAAAGGCTCTCAACCAAGCCGCCGCCATCGAAATGTTCCACAATTTCACGCTCTTCCACGACGACGTGATGGACCGCGCCGACCTGCGCCGCGGAAAGCCAACCGTGTGCGCTAAATGGGACGACAACACTGCCATCCTCTCCGGCGACACCCTGCTCACGCTCGCTGTGGCTAAGGTGGTCGAAGGCGTTGAGCCGCAAAAGGCGGTCGCTCTGCTCGACATCTTCAATCGCGCCGCTATCGAAGTCTACGAAGGTCAGCAGTACGACATGATGTTCGAAAACCGCGACAACGTCAGCATCGACGACTACGTCAACATGATTCGTCTCAAAACGTCCGTTCTCCTCGGCGCAGCATGCAAAATCGGCGCCGTGATGGGTAATGCCGACAGCAGCCGTTCGCAAGCGCTATACGACTTTGCAATGAATCTGGGTATCGCATTCCAGTTGCAAGACGATATGCTCGACGTCTACGGCGACCCGAAAGTGTTTGGCAAAGCTATTGGCGGCGACATCCTCAACAACAAGAAAACTTTCTTGCTCATCAATGCTATCAATCTGGCGGAAGGCGACACCAAAGCCGAGCTCAACCGCTGGCTGAACGCTTCGCATCCCTTCCCGGGCGAAAAAATCGCCGCCGTAACATCCATCTACAACCAGCTCGGCGTCGACCGTCTCTGTCGCGAAGCAATTGCCGACTACGACTCGCGCGCTCGCCAAAGCCTCAGCGGCTCGAGTCTCTCCGACGAGGCTGTCGCTTTCTTCGAAGCCTTCGCCGAATCGTTAATGGGTCGCAAACGATGATTGACTCGCATTCGCACATCTATCTCGAAGAATTCGACGCCGACCGCCCCGACGTCGTCGCTCGCGCTCGCCAAGCCGGTGTGCGCCGGTTGGTGTTACCCAACGTCGACCTCGACACCGTCGAGCCGATGATGGCGTTGCATCGCGCTTACCCTGCCTACACGTCGGTCGCTATGGGGCTGCACCCGACCTCCGTCGGCGAAAACTACCGCACCGATTTGGCTGCCATAAAGGAGATTTTCGACCGCGGCGGATTCGTTGCCGTCGGCGAAGTGGGAATCGACCTCTATTGGGACAAGACATACCGCAACGAGCAAATCGAGGTGTTCGACGAGCAACTCCGTTGGGCTGAGCACGCCGATTTGCCGGTAATCATTCACTGCCGCGACGGACTCGACGAGATTCTCCGGACGTTCGACAACTACGACGGAACACTGCCTCAATGTGTGTTCCACAGTTTTGGCGGAACCGTTGCCGACGTCGAGGCTATTCGCCGACGTGGTGACTTCCTCTTCGGCATCAACGGCATTGTTACTTTCAAAAACTCCAAACTCGGCGACGTTTTGCCCGCAATCGGGCTCGACCGAATGCTTCTCGAGACCGATTGCCCCTACTTGACGCCTGTGCCCTATCGCGGACGCCGCAACGAAAGTGCATACATCCCCTACATCGCGGCTAAAATTGCTGACATACTCGGCACAAGCGTCGACGAAGTATCGGCACGCACCGACGCCAACGCCGCTCGTTTTTTCAACATAAAAGATGAATAATATAAAAGCAGAAACCGATTTCGACCCGTACATAGTCGAAACGCCGGGCGACAAGTTGTGGAACCGCAACTATTGCTTGGTGATGGTAGCCAATTTTCTTCTCTTTTTCTCGTTCAACAACATCTTGCCCATTCTGCCGATTTACTTAGCGGAACATTGCGGCGCCGACCGCAGCATAATCGGACAAGTGATGAGCGGATTCATCATTTCGGCTCTTTTCATCCGCCCATTCAGCGGATATATCGTCGACAGCCTGCCCCGCAAGAAGGTGCTGCTCTTTTGCTACGGCGCCTACACGCTACTCAACATAGGCTACATCGCCGTCTCAACCGTACTGGCTTTTGCCATCGTCCGCGTGCTGCAAGGCTTGGCTTTCGGCGCCACGTCGGTGTCGAACAGCACGGTTGCAATCGACGTGCTACCATCGTCGCGACGCAGCGAAGGCATCGGCTACTACGGCATCAGCAACAACCTCGCCATGGCTATCGGTCCGTCGGTAGCGCTGGCAATGTACAGCCGCGTCGACAACATCCACATTGTGTTCGCCGTGCCGTTCATTGCCACACTCCTCGGCGTGGCGTGCCTGACTATGGTCCGCAACAAGCCGCGCGCCGTTGTCAAACCCGACACGACGCTCTCGCTCGACCGTTTCTTCCTTCCAAACAGCCTTCCCGAAGGCATTACACTTACCACGTTTGCATTCTCGAGCGCTACGCTGACAACTTATTTGGCTATTTACGGGAAAACCGAACTGGGCATCTACGCCGGCTCGGGTGTCTACTTTCTACTGCTCGCCGCAGGACTTATCGCCTCGCGTATCGCCACAAACAAGCTCGTGCGCGACGGCAAAATCGTTCATTGCGTTAAGATGGGTATGACTCTCGTCACTCTCGGATTTGTCCTCTTCACGGAATGGCGCTGCAACTTCGGTTTCTACCTCTCGGCAATCATCATCGGCATCGGCTACGGCACGATGTGTCCGTCGTATCAGTCAATGTTTATCAACCTGGCGCCCAACAGCCGCCGCGGCACGGCAAATTCAACCTACCTGACTTCGTGGGATGTCGGCGCCGGAATCGGCATCTTCTTCGCCGGATACCTCGCCGAAGCGACAAGCTATCACACGGTCTATCGGCTCTGTCTCGGTCTTTGCGTCGTCGGATTGATTGCCTACCTGGCATTCACGTCGAAGCACTTCCTGCGCAATCGCTTGCGGTAAGGAACGCAACGTAATCTTAAAACATCACCTCGGCAAAATAGCGCGTCATCAGAGCGCGGTCGCGCCAATCATCGATGTGGCGTGCCTCTTCGCCACGGCTTTCGCGCAGTATCATCTCGGCGATGTCGGCACCGGCATGTATCGAGCACACTACGCCGCCGCCAAGGCGCGGATTAATCTCCATCAGCAGATAGCGGTCTGTCGCCTTGTCGTGCAAAAATTGCAAAGTTATCGGTCCGCGAAACTTCAACTCGGTAAGAATCCGCTCTGCCTGCTGCATAAGTGCCGGAATGCGGCGCGTCTCGGTGCGGTCGACTTCTCCGCCCGACGTCGAAATCCGAAGTCGCGGCACGGCGCAGGCAACGCGTCCGCTGACGGTCGATACGTAGCAGTCGACGGTGTATTCGTCGGCATTTTCTATATATTCTTGCATGAGATAACGACTCAAATCGCCCGCCTCGGCAAGGTCTTTCGCCGTGCGAGCAACGACGATGCCGCGCGATGCGGAACCTTCGCGTGGCTTCAAAATTGCCGGAAATCGACAGTTGTCGGCGTCGTACGTCGTCGGTATGTCGAACCCGTGCGAGGCGAAAACGCGTGCCGCTTCTGCCTTGTCGAACATCTTGTGCGCCACCTCAAAGTCGCTCACCGGAATAAACACGTCGGGATGACGTCGCCGGAGTTCGGAGCATATCTCGATAGCACCGTCGACAAACGGCAGTACAATGTCGATATGCCGCTCGGCAATGACCCAGGCAAGGCTCTCGTAGATGCCCTCGTCGCGCCAGCGCCGACCCACTACCACTTCGCCCTCCGAGGCTATCGGAACGGTCGGCATAATCTCATAACTGACAATGCCTACGTCAATGCCCATACGGCTACCCGCCGACTTGAGCAGACGTGCCAGCGAAACGCGCTTGGCACCGCCAAGCATCAACACATTGACTCGCTCGCTCATCGGTTATAGATATCGTATTTATATTTCGCCAAATTCTCCGGATTGCTGAACCACGCAATCGTTTCGCGCAAGCCGTCGGCGATGCTGTACTGCGGACGCCAATCGGTTAGGCTGCATATCTTCGTGTTGTCGCCAAACAGGCGGAATACCTCGGAATTTTTCGGACGAATACGCTCGGCATCTTGCACCCACGTAACATCGGCTTTCATAAGTTGCGCAATGAGTTGCAGAGTGTCTTTCATCGAAATTTCACTCTTCGAACAGATGTTAATCTCTTCGCCCTCAACGCCCTGCGCAAGCGCAAGCGCTATAAATCCGCGGCAAGTGTCTTTCACATAGTTGAAGTCGCGCGTCGGCGTCAAGTCGCCCACGTGAATCTCGCGCACACCGTTGGCAATCTGCGTGATAATCGTCGGAATAATCGCCCGAGCACTCTGGCGCGGACCGTAGGTATTGAACGGACGTGCAATCACTACCGGAAGTTCGAACGCGTTGTAGAAACTCTTCGCAATAGA
>JBJEDP010000330.1:0-2806 GCA_051872175.1 Candidatus Limisoma sp. | reverse complement strand
CCGATCTAATTCGTAGGGATAGCCTTCGGCGGTTGCCCAGTTTTTAGCACGTCCCAACGGCGGTTCGCCTGTCTCGGTAGGCAAGAATTTGTCGACTTCGGGCAATTCGAGCGGCAGTTTATCTTCGTCGAGAGTGTAGGGCACGCCGTCTTTATAGTATACGGGGAACGGTTCGCCCCAATAGCGCTGACGGCTGAAGATGGCGTCGCGAAGGCGATAGTTTACCTTAACTTTACCGATGCCTTTTTCTTCGATGAAGCGTTTTGTGGCAGCGATGGCGTCTTTCACTTCCATGCCGTTAAGGTCGAGCTCGGCGCCTTTGGAGTTAATCATCTTACCCTCTTTGGCGTCGAAACTTTCGTTCGACACGTCGCATCCCTCGATAAGAGGAATAATCGGCAGGTCGAAATGACGCGCGAAAGCGTAGTCGCGGCTGTCGTGTGCAGGCACAGCCATGATGGCGCCCGTACCGTAGCCGGCGAGCACGTAGTCGCTAATCCATACCGGTATTTCTTTACCTGTCAAAGGATTAATGGCATACGAGCCTGAGAATACGCCGCTCACTTGACGTTCTATCAAGCGCTCGCGCTCGGTCTTATGCTTGATTTGTTGCAGATAAGCGTCGACGGCTTCTTTCTGCTCGGCGGTTACGAGATGGCTGACGTATTCGCTTTCGGGAGCGAGTACCATAAAGGTAACGCCGAAGATTGTGTCGGCACGTGTGGTGAAGATTTCGAGATTGAGGTCTTTGCCTACAACCTTAAAGTTCATTTCAGCTCCTTCGCTGCGGCCAATCCAGTTGCGTTGCGTTTCTTTCAACGAGTCGGTCCAATCGATGGTTTCGAGTCCGTCGAGAAGGCGTTGTGCGTAAGCCGACACGCGCAAACACCATTGACGCATCACTTTTTGCTCAACGGGATATCCGCCGCGAATCGATACGCCTTCGCTCACTTCGTCGTTGGCGAGCACCGTGCCGAGTTTCGGACACCAGTTGACCATCGTATTACCGATATAGGCTATACGATAGTTCATCAACACTTCGCGACGACGTTTTTCGTCCCAGCCTGCCCACTCTTCGGCAGTAAAGTCGAGATGCTCGCTTTCGGCAGCATCGATGCCGGCGCTTCCGTGCGCTGCAAAATGCTCCTCAAGAGCACTGATAGGCATTGCTTTTGCCTGACTGCGGTCGTAGTAGTGGTTAAACATCTTGATGAATGCCCACTGTGTCCACTTATAGTATTTCGGGTCGCAAGTCTTGATTTCGCGGCTCCAATCGTAGCAGAAGCCTATTTTTTCGAGTTGTTCGCGGTAGCGATTGATGTTGTTGACGGTAGTAACTTCGGGATGTTGACCTGTTTGGATGGCGTATTGCTCTGCCGGAAGACCGTAAGAGTCGTAGCCCATCGGGTGCAACACGTTGAAGCCTTGCAGACGTTTGTAGCGAGCAAAGATGTCGGAAGCAATGTAGCCGAGCGGGTGGCCTACGTGGAGTCCTGCTCCCGACGGATAGGGGAACATGTCAAGCACATAATACTTGGGTCGGCTGTTGTCGATGTCTGTCTTATAGACGTCGTTGTCTTTCCAATACTGTTTCCAACGTTGTTCGATTTCTTTGTGTCTGTATTCCATTTATATTTTGTTTTTTCGTTTTTTTTATTCGGTTTATTTAGAAAGTTCGAGCATTCTGTTGATAGGGCGCACGGCGCGTTCGCACAGTTCGCGGCTGATTTTGATTTCCGGCTGCTCGTATTTGAGGCATAGATAGAGTTTTTCGAGCGTGTTCAGACGCATGTAAGCGCACTCGTTGCAAGCGCAAGTGCTGTCGTCGGCAGGCGCGGGAATAAACTCTTTGTCGGGGCAAGCACGACGCATTTCGTATAGTATGCCCGACTCGGTTACCACAATGAATTGCTTCTTCGGCGAGGCGATGGCGTAGTCGAGTAGGGCTTTCGTGGAGCCTATCTTGTCGGCAAGGATGAGCAGGTTTTTCTTACATTCGGGATGGGCAAGCACTTCGGCTTGGGGATATTGCTGCTTCAAGCCGACGAGCTTTTCGACGCTGAACTTCTCGTGGACCATACATGCGCCGTTCCAGAGCTTCATGTTGCGCCCGGTAAGGCTGTTGATGTAGTTGCCCAAATTGCGGTCGGGACCGAAGATGATGGGCTGGTCTTTGGGGAAACTTTCGACGATGCGTGTGGCATTCGACGAGGTGACGATGACGTCGGTGAGCGCCTTTACTTCGGCTGACGTGTTGGCATAACTGATGACCACGTGTCCCGGATTGGCTTCGATAAACTTCTTAAACTCCACCGGGTCGCAACTGTCGGCAAGCGAGCATCCGGCATTGAGGTCGGGCACAATCACCTTCTTGTCGGGCGACAGGATTTTCGCCGTTTCGCCCATGAAGTTGACGCCGCAGCTCACGATGATGTCGGCGTCGGTCTTGGCTGCATATTGTGCCAATGCCAAACTGTCGCCTACAAAGTCGCTGATGGCTTGTATCTCGTCGCGCTGATAGTAGTGACCGAGTATCACGGCGTTCTTCTCGCGCTTCAGGCGTTTTATCTCTTCTACCAAGTCTGTTCCCGGCTCGATAGGTGCTTCTACATAACCTTTATCGACATTCATAAATTATATTTTTTTATTTTTTTTATTTTAATAAAAGGAAAAATGATGATGATGTTAGCGTGTTAGTAATTGTAGTAACTTTTCTGCCATATTCTTGCTTTTTTGACTTATGTTACTCTTATTATCTTACAACTTACTGTTTATCAACATACGATTCCTTTGAAAAATAGCGTAA
>JBJEDP010000329.1:12153-14496 GCA_051872175.1 Candidatus Limisoma sp. | reverse complement strand
CGAACATCCAATACGTCAACGTCAGCAACAACCCCGTGACGTTCGTCGACTTGACCAACGCCTACTACTTGCGCACGTTCGAAGCGGCAGGCACGCAGTGCGAATTCTTCTATTTCAACTACGTCAACCCCTACGGACGTTTCAACATGGTCGACATGCGCAACAACGTCAACATGACCTCCGCGTCGCTGTCGGCTACCTTTAAGACAATGCCGTGTATCTCTTCAGGCTCGGGCAACGTCTACATCGAAGGCTCTAACGGCGAACACTCCAACACGTCGTATCTGACAGGCATCGACATGGGGTGGACCGTCGACGTTACAGGCGACGGAACAGCCACCAACGACGACCTTAACGTGACCGTCGACGCCACAAACACCGGCGAAACGGTGACCGTCACCGGTCAATACGGCGGTATGGTTGCCGACCAAACTTTCACATTTACGAAATATGCTACCGACCACGGCACATTCACTCTCGCTCAATGGTCGGGCAGTTTCTATCAACAACTCGCCGACGTGACTACGACCGCCAAATTGGGCGTGCCTATCGTCGTTACCGCCACTGCGGAAGAAGGTTACCGCTTTAAAGGCGTAACCGTCAACGGCAAACTCATTACCGACCCGTGGTTCGTCATTAACGAAGACGCTACAATCGCCGTCGTCTTCGAGCCGCTCGAACGCTCGTTCAGCTTTACCTGCGCCGAAGGGCAAGAACTCTCGTTCGCACTCTATGGCGTCGACGCTTCGACAACTGTCGGCATCGACTGGGGTAACGGCAGCGTCGAACAAAAAGAGGTGGGCACATACGCTCGCATCGACGGTACTTCGGTCGGCACGACCGTAACAATTTCGGGTGACGTCATCGGCGCCAACTTCGAAAGCTACGGCGAATACGGCTATTGGATGGGATTGCCCGACAACCAAATCACCGGCTTCGACTTCTCCCGTAATTCCGCGCTCATAAGTCTTAACCTCTATATGAACCCGATTGAAACTCTCGACGTGTCGAATCTCGCCGACTTGCGCATGCTCGATTGCTCGTATTGCGAACTCAACGACCTCGACGTGAGCCATAACCCGTTGCTCGGCTCGCTCTCGTGCTACGGCAACTACCTCACTACGCTCAATCTCGAAGCAAATACGCTCCTCGAAGAACTCAACGCCAAAAACAACGCGTTGACCGCAATCGACCTGTCGAAAGCGCCGTTGCTCTACTACCTCGACTTGACTAACAACCAATTCGCATCAGTCGATTTGGCTGCTAACACCAAACTCGAAACGCTCAACATCGGCGGCAACCAACTCTCGACAATCGACCTGTCGCATCAACCCGACCTGCTCGACCTGAGCGTCAGTCGCAATGCGTTTACCACGCTCGACCTCAGTGCTAACAAGGCTTTGCGTCGACTCCTGTTCAACAATAACGCAATCCACTCGCTCGACTTGTCGGAACTCAAATATCTGAGCATCATTGATATGGGCGGCAACGGCATGACCGCTTGCGAACTCGACGACTTCTACTTCGGCTTGCCCGAATGGTATCCGCTTGAAGAAGGCGAGGGCGGCAACGTCTCTACTACGCTCACGCTCCTTACCGGCACGGAAGAAACGCCTAACGACGCCGACAATTCGGATACGCTCATCGCTACCGAAAAAGGTTGGACAGTCAGCCGCCAAGGCAATGCCTCGGGCTGCGACGTGGCTCGCGTGATTATCGAGCCGACAACCAACGGCACAATCGCGCTCTCTGTCGACGGCAATGCTATCAATTCCGGCGACAAAGTCAAGAAAAACGTGCCTATCACGGTTACCGCTACCGCCGACCCCGAATATCGCCTCGGCACGGTTACTGCTAACGGCAAGGAAGTTGTCGACGGAACGTTCAAAATCGCTCGCCTGACGCGCGTCATCGCTTCGTTTATCAAAGACGGCGCGGTCGATTCTATCGCACTCGACGGCGTTTGCATCATCGGCAAGGCAGGCGCTATCGACGTCGTTGCTCCCTCCGACGCTTCTGTCGAAGTCTACACAACTTCCGGCAGCTGCGTCTACAGCGGCAACTTCGACGGCAAGGCAACCATCTCGCTCGCTCGCGGCGTCTACGCAGTGCGCGTGGCTACCGCTCAAGGCAGCATGGCTCGCATCGTCGCCGTTCGCTAAGAACCTGTATATAATAACATTGCAGAGATGCTTCGACCATCACCGGCGGCGCATCTCTGCACTTTTTTGCGAAAAAACATTTTTTCTTGCACGAATATATTGTATATTTGCGGTCAGTCTTATTGCTTACGCACCGCGCACCGGACTTCGTCCGACGTTCGCTATAAGCTGACACGCGAAT
>JBJEDP010000329.1:0-12053 GCA_051872175.1 Candidatus Limisoma sp. | reverse complement strand
ATAGTCAATTTTGCTAATCTGTGTTATATTTGCGGTCAGTCTTATTGCTTACGCATCGCGCACCGGACTTCGTCCGACGTTCGCTATAAGCTGACACGCGAATATAGTCAATTTTGCTAATCTGTGTTATATTTGCGGTCAGTCTTATTGCTTACGCACCGCATACCGGACTTCGTCCGACGTTCGCTATAAGCTGACACGCGAATATAGCACATATCGCAAAATTTTTGTATATTTGCACTAATAAAAAACAGATAATCATGAAAGAGCCATTAAACATTGACTGGTCAGGACTATCGTTCGGCTATATGACAACCGACTATAACGTGCGTTGCGCCTACAAAAACGGCGAATGGGGCGAAATCGAAACCACCTCGTCGGAGTTGATTCCCATGCACATGGCAGCTACTTGTCTCCACTACGGACAAGAGGCTTTCGAAGGTCTTAAAGCATTTCGCGGCAAAGACGGCAAAGTCCGCGTGTTCCGTATGGACGAAAACGCTCACCGCATCCGTATGTCGGCTGAAGGCATCATGATGCCACCAATCCCCGAAGAAAAGTTCTACGAAATGGTAAAACTCGTCGTACGTCTCAACGAGCGCTTCATTCCGCCTTACGGCACAGGCGCTTCGCTATATATCCGCCCGTTGCAAATCGGCATCACCGCTCAGGTCGGCGTTAAGCCCGCAAAGGAATATCTCTTCCTCATTTTCGTAACGCCCGTTGGTCCGTACTTCAAAGGCGGCTTTGCTACCACGCCGTACGTCATTACGCGTCGCTACGACCGCGCTGCCCCGCTCGGAACAGGCACCTTCAAGGTGGGCGGCAACTACGCTGCCAGCCTCCGTGCCAGCCAAGAAGCACACGCTGCAGGCTATAGCGCAGAATTCTACCTCGACGCTCGCGAGAAGAAATACATGGACGAATGTGGCGCCGCAAACTTCTTCGGCATCAAAAACAACACCTACATCACCCCGCTTTCGACCTCGATTCTTCCGTCGATTACCAACAAAAGTCTTATCCAACTCGCTGAAGACATGGGTATGACCGTCGAGCGCCGTCACGTGCCCGAAGAAGAACTCGCTACGTTCGAAGAAGCCGGCGCTTGCGGCACGGCTGCCGTCATCAGCCCCATTGAGCGCATCGACGACCCCGAAAACAACCGCTCTTACGTCATCTCCAAAGACGGTAAGCCCGGTCCTGTCAGCACTCGTCTCTACAACACGCTTCGCGGCATCCAACTCGGCGAAATCGACGACATCCACGGCTGGAACACAATCGTTATCGAATAGCCGCTATGACTGTCGACGAAGCACGCAATACGCTGCTTGATTATTACAATCCCGACTCCGACCTTTTCCGACTGCTGTGGCTTCACAGCAGCCAAGTGGCGGAGCTGTCGGTAGCCATTGCACGTCGCTTGCCGGAGCCTGTCGACGTCGATTTTATCGCTGCAGCAGCCATTCTCCACGACGTCGGCATCTTCCGCTGCCACGCCCCGTCGATTCTCTGCACGGGCGCGGAGCCTTACATCCGCCACGGCGTTATCGGCGCCGAACTGATGCGCGCCGACGGGCTCGCCCCGTTCGCCCGCGTCTGCGAACGCCATACCGGTGCCGGGCTCACTGCCGCCGAAATCATCGCTCAAGGTTTGCCCTTGCCCCACGTCGACCTCGTCCCCGAAACCGTCGAAGAGCAGATTGTGTGCTATGCCGACAAATTTTTCTCCAAGTCGAGTCCCGACGGATGCAAGTCGGTCGACGCCGTTCGCGCTTCGATGGCGCGTTTCGGCGACGACACGCTGCGCCGCTTCGACGCTATGCACAGCCGTTTCGGATTTGTTTTCAACACGACAAAAATTTGATATATGAAGTATTTCCTTATCGCCGGTGAGGCTTCGGGCGATTTGCATGCCTCGCTTCTCATCGAAGCCCTGAAGAAGGCTGACGCCGACGCGCAATTCCGCTTTCTCGGCGGCGATATGATGGCTCGTCAAGCAGGTGTCGAGCCCGTGATTCACTACCGCCGAATGGCGTATATGGCGTTCGCCGAGGTGATTCGTCATCTCCCCGAGATACTTACAAATATGCGTCGCGCTCGCCGTGCCATCGACGAGTTCAGCCCCGACGCCGTCGTGCTAATCGACTATCCTTCGTTCAACCTCAAAATCGCCAAATATGCCTTCTCTAAAGGCATTCCGGTCTACTACTACATATCGCCGAAAGTCTGGGCGTGGAAGGAGTGGCGCGTTCGCGACATCCGCAAATACGTCCACCGCGTGTTCTCTATTCTGCCTTTCGAAACCGAATTCTATGCCCGTCACGGCTACGACGTCGACTATGTGGGCAATCCTACCGCCAACGAAATTGCCGCCGTGCGCTCATCGCTGATGCCTTTCGACGAACTGCTGCGCTCCATTGGCGTTGCCGACCGACGCCCCGTCATTGCGCTCTTGCCAGGCTCGCGCTTGGGCGAAATTCGCAACAATCTGCCCATAATGTATGCCGCTGCGGCGCGTTTCGCCAACTTTCAGCCGATTGTTGCCGCCGCACCGTCGGTCGACCGCAACTTCTACGCGCAGGTGCTCGCTCGCGCCGGCATCAAAGCCAATCCCGTCCTCGTCGAAGGACACACTTTCGACTTGGTAGCCGCCTCGGCTGCAGCGCTCGTCACTTCGGGTACGGCTACCCTCGAAACCGCCGTGCTCGGCACTCCGCAAGTGGTGTGCTACCGCGCCAACGGCTCAAAACTCTCGTATAAACTTTTCGAGCGCATCTTGAAAGTGCGATTTGTGTCGCTGCCCAACCTGATTGTCGACGACGAAGTTGTGCCCGAGATGCTTCTCCACCGCTGCACGCCCGATTTGGTCGCAGAGCGCCTTGAGCCGCTCCTCTTCGATTCGCCCGAATATCGCGCACAAGTCGAAGGCTATCGGCGCATTGCCGACCGCCTGGGCTCAAGCGACAGCGCCGGTGCCGCCGCAACTCAAATAATCAAGGATTTACAATAACAGCGCTCGCTAAATCGCTCCGAGTAGCGCCGTGCTCACAAGCATGTATATCATCATACCTATAATGTCGTTGGTAATGGTGATAAACGGCCCCGTGGCAATTGCCGGATCAATCTTCAACCGCTCGAGCATCAGCGGTACGAACGTGCCGAAAATGGCGGCAAACATCACGACCGCAAAGAGCGATATCGATACGGATACCGTGGTCTGTATGTCGGGCTTGAACAGGAAAAAGTTGTAGGCGAACACCAACAGCGAAATGATGCAAGCATTGATGAACGCCACGCCGATTTCTTTGATGATTTGTTGCATGGCGTGCTTCAGGTCGAGCGAACCGTTGGCAAGACCTTGCACGACGATTGCCGACGACTGTATGCCGACGTTTCCGCCCGTACCGCCAATCAACGGGATAAACAGCGCCATCGACGGGTTGGTGGCGAAACTTGCCTCGAAATTGCCTAAAATCAGCGAGTTCGACAGTCCGCCAATCATACCGATGAGCAGCCACGGCAGGCGTGCCTTGGTTTGGTCGAGCAGTTTGTCGCGCGTTTCGACGTCTTTCGACAGACCGGATGCTCTTTGGTAGTCGCGTTCGTTCTGTTCGCGAGCCTCGTCCATGATGTCGTCGAAGGTAATGCGCCCGACAAGGCGTCCGATGGAGTCGACAACCGGCATCACCGGAAGGTTATATTTTTCGAAGGCGATGACCACATCGTCGAGCGGCTCGTCGGCTTTGACGCTGTAGGTCTCGGTCTCCATGATATGCTTGATTTTCGACACCGAAGGGTGGGTGATAAGCGTCTTCAGCGGAAGTATGCCTTTGAGCTTCTTATCGTCGTCGACAACGTATACGTAGTAGACCTCGTCCATCTCTTCGGCTTGTTCGCGCATTCGTTTGACACATTCGGGCATCGACCAATTCTCGTTGACGACAATCATTTCTTTACCCATCAAACCGCCGGCGGTGTCGTCGTCGTACTTCATCAGGTCGATAATCGAGCCTGCTTGCTGCACGTCGTCGACGTGTGCCAACACTTCCTCCTGGTCTTCCTTGTCGAGCTCCTGGATAAGGTCGACGGCGTCGTCGGTGTCGAGGTTTTCGATGAACGTCTTGGCGATATCTTTGTTCGGGATATGTTCGAGCAGTCGGTGGCGGTCGTCTTCGTCAAGCTCCATAAGAGTTTCGGCGGCGGTCTCGTCGTCGAGCAACGTAAAGACGAACGCCGCATCGTCGATGTCTACCTCTTGAAGAAGTTCGGCGACGTCGGCAGGGTGCATATCCTCAAGGGCCGTGCGAACCTCTTCTTCCTGTCGATTTTCTATCGATTTTACTATCTCTTTTTTCTCTACCTCTTCTTGCTCTTTCATACTTGTCCGAAGATTAAATTAGTGAGGTTAACGAAGTCGTCCACGCTGAGTTGTTCGGGACGACGGTTGAAAATCGGGTCGGCGGCGATTGCGGCATCGCCGATAAGCGATTTGAGCGAATTGCGCAGCGTTTTGCGACGCTGTCCGAACGCCGTCTTTACGACGGTTTTAAATTTCGCTTCGTCGCATCCGAGGTCGGTCACCGCGTTGCGCGTCAGCCTGATGACGCCCGACTTGACTTTTGGCGGCGGGTTGAACACGTGCTCCGACACGGTGAACAGATATTCGCAGTCGTACCACGCTTGCAGCAGCACCGACAGGATGCCGTAGGTCTTGCTGCCCGGCTTGGCGGTGATGCGCTCGGCAACTTCCTTCTGGAGCATGCCCGAGCAGCACACCACGCGGTCGCGGTAGTCGAGCACTTTGAAGAAAATCTGCGACGAAATGTTGTAAGGGTAGTTGCCGATTATGCAGAACGGTCCGTCGTAAATCGAGCCGAGGTCGAGCCGCAGAAAGTCGTCGGCGATGATTCTGCTCTCGAGCTGCGGAAAGTTGCGCTCCAGGTAGTCGACCGATTCGCCGTCGAGTTCGACAACGCGCAAATCGTGCCCTTTTGACAGGAGAAATTCGGTGAGCACACCCATACCGGGTCCCACTTCCAGAACCGGCGAACCAACGTAGTCGCTGAGCGTATCGGCAATACGTTCGGCTATCGTCAGGTCGACAAGAAAGTGTTGTCCCAGAGCCTTTTTCGGTCGCACTTTTTGCATCGTATCAGAACTTTTGAGTTAATCGTTTGTGCCCA
Source organism: Candidatus Limisoma sp. (assembly GCA_051872175.1). Classification (GTDB taxonomy): domain Bacteria; phylum Bacteroidota; class Bacteroidia; order Bacteroidales; family Muribaculaceae; genus Limisoma. Next base: position 6,870 of record JBJEDP010000329.1, on the reverse strand, counting down.
ATGCGCCACCCGGCGACACATTTTCAGGCACCCGGCGACACATCTTCAAGCAAAGGTACAATATTTTTCACCAAAATGCAACAAAAAGTCACCGAGGGCATATCAAAAATTGATACACCCTCGGTGTTTAGCTGCCATCGCAGCGGTTTTGTGGTTTCGTCTCTGCCGCGCGTGCTGTAAGGTCTCGAAGCAAAGAATGGTCTCGCCTCGCAGGGGCTATTCCATTGGCGGGAAGGTGCTTCCGTAGGTGGCTATTTGGTGAGGAACACCTTTGAAGGTGCAGACGAAGTTGCAGCGCATCACGGTGCCGTCGGTGTCGACTCTGAAGTTGAAGTTGGTAAATGCGTATTGCTCAAACGGCGTGCCGTTTATCTCGGGGACGATGCGGTCGGTCGAAAATTCGTAGCCGCCTTCGATAGGTGTCAGCGTGACGTTGGGCACCGACATGGTCATTGCCGGCATCGCTTCCGAAAATTTTGCGTCGATGATGGTGATGTCGGCGGTCTTCGAGTCGGCGAATTTGACTGCAACGCGCGAGCCGGTGTAGGCGTATGGGTCTTGCCCTTGTGGTGTGGTTGTCGTTGCCGGGCAGTAGAACGTGGGGCTGCTGCTTGTCGCTGCTACGTGGTAGTTGTCGTCGACGGTATAGGTAATGCGCGGTATTATTATGTTGTTGACAATCATTAGTTTACCGCTCAGCTCGCTAATTGTGTGCTTGCCGTTGTCGGTAGTGGCGGTTGCGTTGCTGAACGTGTAGGCGTTGCCGTCAAACTTCATCGGGATCGGGTCGCTGGTGAAGTGTACGGGGTCTTCGCCGGCCTTTATGATGAGCGAGCCGGAGAGAGTCATCGTGTTGTCGTCGCCGAAGGTCGATGTGATTACGTAGTTGCCTGCCGTAAGGATGCTTTCCTCGGTGCTGCGGTCGGTCACGGCGTTGTAGCATGAGTAATTGGCATAAATCTCGGAGCTTGGTCCGTCTTCGTCGGAGCACGATGCGATGGCAAGTGCTGCAATTGCGTAAGTCAGAAGTTTTGGTAATTTCATATTTATAAATGTTTAAAAATTATATCTTAGTGTGGCGCCGAAGCGTGCGGGTTTGGCGCGTTGCAGAAATTCGTGTTGTATCGATACGAAGTAGAACGTCGAGTAGCGCGTGTCGGTGATGTTGCGTCCCCAAAGGCTCAGCGAGTAGTTTTTGCCGCTCAGCCGAACTGACGCGTTGAGGGTGCAATAGATGTCCTGACTTTCGTCGTTTTGCTCGTTCCAATAGATTTTGCCTACCGCCGACGCATCGGCGCTGAAGGTGATGTAGCGCAGCAGTCCGTCGCCGACGTGCAATGAATACTGTGCGGAGGCGTTGATGGTGTTTTCGGGGGCGTAGGGCACGCGCTTGTCGCTGTAGTCGTTGATGCCGTTGCTGAAGTCGACAAACCGCGCGTTGGTGTAGCCGTATGCTGCCGTCAGTAGCAGGCGATTGACGGGCGTGGCTCTCACGGTGATTTCGCCGCCCAGGCTGCGTGTCTTGCCGGCGTTTGCCATAATGCGCCCGGTGGTAGTGCCTTCGGGGAAGACGGTGAGTTGCTGGTCGCGGCAGTCGATGTAGAATGCCGAGGCGTCGATGCTCAGCCGTCCGCCGGCGAGTTTGAAATGCCCGCCGATTTCGTAGTTCCAACTCTTTTCGGGTTTGTAGCCTACCACTTGGTCGATGTCGTAGAGTTTGCCGATGCCCATCGTGCCCATCATCTCTTGTTGAAGCACGTCGGAAAACATCTGCGTGTTGAATCCTCCGGCTTTATAGCCTTTGGCAATCGATGCGTAGAGGTTGCACGGCTCGTCGGTGCTGAGTCGGTACGACACGCTCAGTCGCGGCAGTAGTTCGTCGAAACTCCGCGACAGGCTGCCGCGGTTGTGAATCTCGACGCTGCGGTTGCCGTATACAGCCTCTTCGTGGTAGATGGTGTAGGTTGTCGAGCAGTCGCTGAGGTAGCTGAGTTGGGTGTGCTCGTAGTCGTAGCGCAGTCCGGCGGTGATGGTCCAGCGACTCAGTTCGGCTGAGGCTTCGGCGTAGGCGGCAACGCCGTAGGAGGGCATAGTGAATGCCGAGCCGAGGGTAAATTGGTCGGTGTCCCAGCCGATGGGATATTCGGGGTTCATCGAGTTCCATCGCTCTTCGATGAGGTTAGAGATGCCGTAGTCTTTAAAGGTTACGGGTGCGTCGGTGTGCGACCGCTTGTAGAATGCGAATGCGCCGGCGAGCCATCTGATGCGGCTCTCGCGCTCGCTGCGCACCACCACGTCTTGCGTCACGGCGTGCTCGCGTCGCTTTTGCGTTAGCGTGAAGTAGTCGAGCGGCAGGAAGTCTTGGTCGAGCGTCATGTTGTCGTCGATATACTGATACGACGTGATGCTTGCCACCGATACGCCGTTGCCTTTCCATTTCGCCGTCAGTCCGTCCATTATGGTCGTACGGTTGTAGAAGCAAGTGTCGTTGTAGGCAATTTTACCGGTTTCGGCAAATTCGTAGGCGTAACCGCCTTGGCGCACGATGGTTGCGCTTGCCGAGTTTTCGACGTGCCACGATTCGGTAGGGCGCCATTGCAGTTTGACGGCGGCGCGCCCGTAGTTTTCGCCGTCGCATCGCTTGCCGTTGTATTCGTTGGTGAAAAATCCGTCGCTGTGGCGGTAGAAGGCTGAGGCGCCGATGCCGAATCGTTCGCCTGGTCGGTTGTAGTGCGACAGCGCAGCCTTCAGCGAGTTACGGCTGCCGTATTCCGCCAGCAGGCGCGTCCCTTGGTAGCTGAGAGGCGATAGGGTGCGGACGTTGATGATGCCGCCCATGGTGTTGCGCCCGTAGAGTGTGCTCTGCGGACCGCGGACGATTTCGATGCTCTCGATGTCGGGGAGGTCGAAGTCGTAGTTGTCTTTGTTGATAATCGAGATGTTGTCGACGTTCATCCCCACCACGGGTTGGTCGATGCGTGCGCCGATGCCGCGGACGTAGATGGTCGACGTCATCCGCGACCCGTAGTCGGGAATGTAGAAGTTGGGCGCCACGATGCTTGCTTCGCGCGCCGCCGTGATGCCGAGTCGCTCAACGTCGACGCGATTGATTGTCGACATCGACGACGATTCGGCGGAGTGCGCCGACGTCGATTTGATGGCGGTGACGTCTACTTCGCTGAGTCGCAACGTGTCGGCGGTCTCGGCAGCACTGCAAGCTGCCGAGACCGTCAACGCTATTATTGTCAGTGATAATTTTTTCAAATTTGCAGTTATTTTATCCGGCATTTTTGTTAGCCTTCCGGCATTTGCCTGCCTCTCAAGCCGAGTTTGGTTATTTCGTCTGCAAAATTACACATTTTATATATGTCGTTCAATCACTACTTTTAGTGATTTTTTCGCGCGGGATATTTATTTTGGTGTGCTAAAAAATCGTAATTTCGTTAAATATTGCAAAATTAGCATTTAACCTACGTGGTACGAAAGTTGGTCGAAAACGGCAAAAGCGCCAAAAAAATAGCAAAACAGGCAAAGATTTTGCAAGAAAATACTTATATTTGCAACGAATTAGAGATTAAATTTTTATTTTGGATAGGTAGCGGAGTGTAAATGCCTGAATGATGGGTGTTTACGGGCTGTTTGTCCTTGTGGCGTGAAATAAAAACTTTAATAAAATAATATGGAAATATCGATTTTTGGTATTCAAAGCACAACGATGGTACTCGTTGCGGCGCTTTCAGGAATAGGCTTGGTCTTCCTGGGCTTGTGGCTGGCGGGACTGATAGGACCGCGGTCGTACGCGCCGCAGAAGGGTGAAACGTATGAGTGCGGTATCCCTACGCGAGGCGACAGCATGGTGCAGTTCAAGGTTGGCTACTACCTCTTTGCCATTCTGTTCCTGATGTTCGACGTCGAAACCGTATTGCTGTTCCCGTGGGCTGTAGTGGCTAAAGGTCTCGGCACCGGCGCTATCCTCGCAGTGGCTGTGTTCTTGGGTGTTTTAGTATTAGGTCTTGCTTATGCTTGGAAGAAAGGAGCGTTGCAATGGAAGTAAAAATAAAAGGGATGAAGAAGGAGGACTTCAACGATAACGAATATCTCGACAATCTCGTTGAAGAACTTAAGGCAAACGGACAGAATGTAGTTGTTGGCAAACTCGACCAATTAATCAATTGGGGACGTAGCAACTCGCTCTGGCCGCTTACTTTTGCTACAAGTTGCTGCGGCATCGAGTTCATCTGTCTCGGTGCGGCTCGCTACGACATGGCACGCTTCGGCTTCGAGGTCGCTCGTTCGAGCCCCCGTCAAGCCGACTTTATGATGGTGGCAGGTACGATTGTCCACCGCATGGCTCCCGTGTTCCGCCGCCTCTACGAGCAGCTGGCTGAGCCTAAATATGTGATTGCCGTCGGCGGTTGCGCAATCTCCGGCGGCCCGTTCCGCAAGTCGTATCACGTCGTAAAAGGTATCGAAACTATTGTGCCTGTCGATGTCTACATCCCCGGTTGCCCTCCTCGTCCCGAGGCGATGTTCTACGGACTTATGCAACTCCAACGCAAGGTCAAAGTGGAACGCTTCTTTGGCGGTGTTAACCGTAAGAAAACTCGCGAAGACTTCTTCCGCGAAAACCCCGAAATTGCTAAAGAGGAACACGTTCAAGAATAATTTTTGACTATTATGGCAGATATTAAAGATATAATATTAGGAGTGTGCCCTCAAGTGACTTTTGAGGACAACGAAGTGCTTACAGCTGTTGTGACCGACTCGGATTGGCACGCTGTGGCTACAGCTATCCACGACGCCGGCTTCCGATGGCTTACCGCCCTCATTGGCGAAGACTTCGGCGACGCCCTTGGATGTGTATACTACTTTACTTCTACCGTCGACAACTCCAAAATCTCGGCGAAGGTCACTACCTCCGACCGCGAAAACCCGATGATACACAGCGTCAGCGACTTGTGGAAAGACGCTCTGCTCGAAGAACGCGAAGTCTACGACTTCTTCGGCATCAAGTTTATCAACCACCCCGACATGCGTCGACTCTATCTTCGCAACGACTGGGTCGGCTATCCTCTCCGCAAGGACTACGACGAAAATCCAGAAATCAACCCCGTACGTCTCTTCCACGAGGCTATCGACGACACGACGACTGTCTACGAAGAAAAAGACGGTAAAGTCGTTGAGCGTAAGGCTGACGTCTTTACCGCCGACGAATATGTCGTAAACATCGGTCCACAACACCCGGCTACTCACGGTGTGCTCCGTTTCCGCACCTCTCTCGACGGCGAGGAAATCAAGAAAATCGACCTCGTTTGCGGTTATATCCACCGCGGTATCGAGAAACTCTCGGAAAAACTTACATATCCGCAGTCGACTCACTTCTTCGACCGTATGGACTACTTCTCGGCGCTCCCCAACGAGCACTGCCTTTGCGCTTGCATCGAAAAAGCCCTCGGCATCGAAGTGCCTCGCCGCGCTCAAGTGATTCGCGTGCTCGTCGACGAATTGTCGCGCATCGCTTCCCACTTGCTCTTCTTCGGTACATACTGTATGGACCTCGGCGCTACCACCGCGCTCTTCTACGGTCTGCGCGAACGCGAAACCATCCTCGACATCCTCGAAGAAACCTGCGGCGCACGTATGTCGTTCAACTACGACGTCGTCGGCGGTGTTCGCGAAGATTTGCACCCCAACTTCGTTCAACGCGTCAAAGACTTCATCCCGCAAATGCGCAAGGGTCTTAAAGAATATCATACGCTCGTCACCGGTAACGTCATCTTCCGTAACCGCCTCGTCGGTGTCGGTATGCTGACCAAAGACGACGCCATCAGCTACGGCGTGGCAGGTCCCAGCGGACGCGCCAGCGGCTGGCATTGCGACGTGCGTAAGGTCAACCCGTATTCAATCTATAGCGAACTCGACTTCGACGAAGTCATCATGGAAGGCTGCGACTCGTTCGACCGCTACATGGTCAGAATGAAAGAAATCGAGCAATCGCTCAAAATCATCGAGCAACTCATCGACAACATTCCCGAGGGCGACTTCGTGGCTAAAGTGCCCAAAATCATCAAGTTGCCCGTCGGTCACTGGTATCAAGAAGTTGAGGCTTGTCGTGGCGCTTTCGGCGTCTACATCGACAGCCGCGGCGATAAGACCCCGTATCGCTTGAAAGTAAACGGTACTTGCTTGCGCCTCGCCGGCGTTGTCGACCACATCACTCGCGGCGAAAAGATTGCCGACCTAATCACAATCGGCGGCTCGCTCGACTATGTTGTGCCTGAAATTGATAGATAATTTTTAAGAAACTTACAAACAATGGATAATATATTTGATTTCGCAGTAGTCACAGGGTGGTTCGACCAACTTCTCAACGGCGTTATGCCGATGTGGTTGGCGACTCTTATCGAATGCCTGTTGGTGGCAGTTGGGCTTATCTTGGTATATGCGCTCCTCGCCCTGTTCTACATCTACTATGAACGTAAATTCTGCGGCGCCATTCAGTGCCGCCTCGGTCCGAATCGCGTAGGACCTATGGGCTTGTTGCAGTCATTTGCCGATATGTTCAAGATGCTCATCAAGGAGTTGATTCCAATCAACAATATCGACAAATTTCTATTCAACTTGGCTCCCTACTTGGTAGTTACCGCTTCGCTCACCGCCTTCGCTGTGCTGCCTTGGGGTAAGGGATTGCAAATCATCGACTTCAACATCGGCATCTTCTTCCTTATCTCCGTGTCGTCGATTGGCGTGCTCGGCATCCTCCTCGCCGGTTGGTCGTCGAACAACAAGTTTACGCTCATCGGCGCTATGCGTAGCGGTGCTCAGATGATTAGCTACGAGCTCTCTATCGGTCTGTCGATTATGACAATG
>JBJEDP010000328.1:0-2842 GCA_051872175.1 Candidatus Limisoma sp. | reverse complement strand
AACGCAACTACCGCACTAACATCTACGGTAATATCCTTACTGAAACAGCTGACTTCAACATCGAGATTATTCCGGATTTCAACGACCCGGACTATAACGTTGCACAGTAACAACGTATTATTTCTGAATATAAAAAGGTGTACCGCCCATCGCGGTGCACCTTTTTTTAGCCCTAAAATCAGTGTTTCAAATCATGATTCGTAAAAATCGTATTCTATAGTATACGATTCTAATGTAAAAAACGTATACTCTACAATATGATTTTTCCGAAATTTGTCGTTATTTTCAAAATAATCCATTATTTTTGCACCATAATATCAAGGTATGGAAACGGTAAATAGAATATTGCAAGAAAAGATTGTCGAGAGAATTGCGCCCAATAAGGCGGTGCTGATATTTGGGGCTCGTCGTGTCGGTAAAACGGTAATAATGCGACAAATTGTCGGCAACTTTACCGGCAAAACTATGATGCTTAATGGCGAAGACTACGACACATTAGCATTATTGGAGAATCGCTCAATTTCGAATTATCGGCATTTGTTGCAGGGTATAGATTTGCTGGCTATTGACGAGGCACAAAACATTCCCGGAATTGGTAGTGTTCTGAAGTTGATAGTCGACGAAGTGCCGGGAATCAGGGTTTTGGCGAGTGGCTCATCGTCATTTGATTTGTTGAATAAGATTGGAGAGCCATTGGTCGGTCGCAGTTCGCAATTCTTGCTTACACCTTTTTCTCAACGAGAAATTACACAATTAGAAACGCCGTTAGAAACTCGTCAGAATCTTGAATCTCGTTTAATATACGGTTCATATCCGGAGGTCGTGATGATGGAGAATTACGACCGAAAGACAGACTATTTGCGCGATATTGTCGGAGCATACCTTCTTAAAGATATTTTGGCAATCGACGGGCTGAAAAATTCGAGCAAGATGCGCGAATTGCTGCGGCTGATTGCATTTCAGTTGGGTAGTGAAGTTTCGTATGAAGGATTAGCCAAGCAACTCGGTATTACCAAAACGACGGTTGTAAAATATCTTGACCTCTTGGAGAACGTATTCGTTATATATCGTCTCGGTGCGTACTCTCGCAATCTTCGTAAGGAGGTGACGAAAGCCGGGAAGTGGTATTTCTACGATAATGGAATTAGAAATGCGATTATTGGAGCTTTTTCACCATTGGCAATTCGTCAGGATGTTGGCGCTTTGTGGGAAAATTATATAATAGGGGAGCGTCGTAAGGCGAATTTCAACGAAGGGCTGCACAAGAAGTTCTATTTCTGGCGCACTTACGATAAGCAGGAAATCGATTTGATAGAGGAGAGTGCCGACAGTTTGACTGCACTTGAGTTCAAGTGGGGAAACAAGATGCCCAATGCCCCGGCGGCGTTTCAAGCAGCATATCCCCATGCCGAATTTCATGTCGTGAATAGGGAAAATTATTTGGATTTCGTGTAAAAACAGAAAGGTGTGCCGCGGATGAAGTGGCACACCTTTTTCTATGTTGGTTTTATCTATTACAAACCTTTGCCGTGGCAGTTTTTGTACTTCTTGCCGCTGCCGCAAGGACATGGGTCGTTTCGACCGACTTTCTTTTCGGCAATAATCGGATTCGTTACCTGGTGACCTTGCGGACCGCGCATTGCTTGACGTTGTGCATCTTGACCCGGATATTCTTCTTTGTGGGCTGTATAGCCGGGATTAGGTCTGCGAGCCGGCATTGCGCCCGGTCCGAGTGGAGAAACAGGAGCTGCTGACGGTTGACGCGACGATACCGATGTTGTCGAGTTGGACTGCGGTTGTTGTTGCTCAGCCGGTTGTAAGTTCGGAATTTGTCCGCGCATAAGGATTGAAACTGCTTTTGCGTTCATGCCGTTTACCATATTCTTGAAGAGCTTGAACGACTCGAGTTTGTAGATGAGCAACGGGTCTTTCTGCTCGTAAGAAGCGTTTTGAACGGCTTGCTTGAGGTCGTCGAGTTCGCGAAGGTGCTCTTTCCACGATTCGTCGATAGACATAAGGAGCATAGCTTTTTGCCACGACTTCGGAATCAATTTGCAGCCGGAGTTGTAGCATTCTTCGAGGTCGACGTTGATGCCGTAGACGCGGCGACCGTCGGTGATGGGCACGCGCACCATACCTTTTCCGCCGTGTTCTTCGACAATCGATTTGATGATTGGCATCGACACTTCGACCATCTTTTCAGCCTTGCGGTTGAATGCTGCAATGGCTGCGTCGTAGATTTCAGCCACTTGCTCTTCGGCAGACATTTTGAGGTATTTAGCCTCGTCGAAAGGCATCTCGATGCAGAGGTTCTTGAATACGTCGAGGCGCAAATCTTCGTAGCCGTCTTTTTCGCCGTAGGCATTGACGATATTTTCGATTGTGTCGTAAATCATGTTCATGATGTCGATGCCGATACGCTCGCCGATAAGAGCGTGGTGGCGACGTTCGTAGACCACCTTGCGTTGAGCGTTCATCACGTCGTCGTATTCGAGCAAGCGCTTACGAATGCCGAAGTTGTTCTCTTCGACGCGTTTTTGCGCATTTTCGATAGAGCGGCTTACCATGGGCGATTCGATGCGGTCTTCTTCTTTGAGTCCGAGGCGGTCGAGGAGTTTAACGACCTTGTCGGAAGCGAACAGGCGCATAACGGTGTCTTCGAACGAAACGTAGAACACCGAAGAACCCGGGTCGCCTTGACGTCCGGCACGACCGCGAAGCTGACGGTCGACGCGGCGTGATTCGTGACGCTCGGTACCGATGATAGCCAAACCACCGGCAGCTTTCACTTCGGGGCTCAACTTGATGTCGGTACCACGACCTGCCATGTTGGTTGCGATGG
>JBJEDP010000327.1:0-14684 GCA_051872175.1 Candidatus Limisoma sp. | reverse complement strand
AACTCGGTAAACGGCAATGTTGCCGTAATCTCAGATATTTTTCGTAACTTCACGTAGTTTTTTTTAAGAATTACCCCCGAATAAGCCCGTGATGGGTCCATCGGGGGTTCTTTGTAAAGTTACAAAATATCTATGACTCTGGCAAATAATCAATTAGCTATTAACTGAATATCCCTAAAATAAACTAAAATCATCATTTTTAGGTATTGACAAAGCGGGTTGGATGGTGTAAATTTGCAGAAAAAATAAGTAAAATGGATAATTCCGGCTCGTATAAAAGCAGCGACAAACTGCGCGATGTGATTAGCGAAAACAGCTCTATACTGATGGTTATGAGCCGTTTCGGCATTGCCCCGGGGTTCGGCGAAAAGACTGTTGGCGAAATTTGCGAGGAGCAAGGTGTCGACTGCGGGACGTTTCTCGCCGTGTCGAATTTCTGCTCGGGCAACTTCGTCGACGACCACAGCATCAGCCTACCTTCGCTGATTGACTACCTCAAGCGCGCTCACACTTATTTTCTCGACTATAACTTGCCGACGATTCGTCGTCGCATCATCGAGGCTATCGACTGCTCGGGCAACGACGAGGTGGCGCTGCTGATTCTGCAATTCTACGACAACTATGTGGGCGAAGTGCGCAAGCATATGGCTTACGAGGATAAGCGCGTGTTTGCCTACGTTGGTAGTCTGCTGCAAGGAAAATACGACAAGGACTATACTATCCGGACGTTTGCCGACAAGCACAATTCGATAAGCGTAAAACTTAAAGAGCTGAAAGACATCATCATACGCTACTATCCCGGCAAAAACAACGATGCGCTCTACTCTGTGCTCTTCGACATTATCAACTGCGAGCAAGACTTGAACATGCACTGCCGCGTGGAAGACAGTCTGTTTGTTCCGGCTGTGGAACGGCTGGAGGAGGAAGTTGCCAAGACGGGCTGTGCCGAATGCGATACGGCGGCGGTCGATGCCGACGTCGACAGGTCGGAAACGCTGTCGCGCCGCGAGAAGGAGATTATCGCGTGCGTTGCCAAAGGGCTTTCCAACAAGGAGATAGCCGACCGGCTGTTTCTGTCGGTGCATACGGTGACGACGCACCGACGCAACATCTGCAGCAAGTTGCAGATACATTCTCCGGCAGGACTTACCATCTACGCCATCGTCAACAAAATTGTGCGCATCGACGACATCAAGATGGTCTAAAAGAGCTCCAACTGCGAGGGCATTGAGCGTTGCGGCTTTTCGTCGGGCTCGTCGGTCGACTCAAAAGGCTCGTCGAAAGCACCTTCGCGAGGCTCGAAAGAGATTTCCGCGCTTTCCAACGGGTCGACATCTGCATCGGATTTGGGTTCGTCTTCGATGGGAATTGTCGACGTAGGTGGCGTCGGCTGAAGCCAATCGGTGTAGTCGAAATTGTAGTCGATAGCCGAAACGACCGGTTTCTTAGGCTCTTCTTTTTTGCGACGTCCTCTTAGTTTGGATTGTTTCGGTTTTTCCTGCGGCTCGGCTGCGGGTTGCTCTTCGGACTCGGCAAAGGAGATTGCCTTGCGCGGCTCAGCCGGCTTGCTGCGTAGTTGCTCGTTTTCGGCACGGAGTGTTTCTATCTCTTGGCGAAGTTTTAGTTCTTGCATTCGCTGCGACTCGAGATTGTTGTCGACCAAGGCTTGAAGTTGCTTGACGGAATCTTCGAGCCCCGACTTTTCGTCGGTGAGCCGTTCGATGTCGGCATTGCGCTCGTCGAGAATGATTTTTTGGTCGTTGAGCGATGCGGTCAGCGAAGTGATTGTGGCGGTGTGTTGTGCCAATTCGGCATCTTTCGACGCCAATGCGTTGCGCACGTCGGAAAGGCTGTCGAGCGTCGACTGAAGTTCGTCAACTTTTTCGGTAAGTTCGAGTTCGGATTCGGAATGCGTGTTACATTTTTCCTTAAGCGCATAAGCCTCGTCGGTAAGCGAGGTGATTTGCTCTTGGAGGTCGGCGATTATTTGAGCGGATTGTGCAAAGGTTTGCTCTTTTTGCTCCAATTCGGCGAGTCGAGCGGTAAGCGCATCGTGGTCGGCGCGACGCTGACGCAATTCGGCATCGGTCGTTTGAGCCGACGCTTGCATAGCGGCGATTGTTTCGTCTTTCTTTGTAAGAGCTTCGTTTTTGAGAGCGATAGCCGTGTCGCGTTCAGCCACAAGCGCCTCGGTATCGGCAAGACGGCGTGTTGTGTCGTCGAGTTTCGAGAGGGCTTCGGTGAGTTTAGCCTCGGTTTCGGCAATTTGCTGAATGTTTTGGCTGCCTTGAGTGGCACGAGCCTCCGCCAACTGAGTGCGAAGCGTAGCCATTTCTTCGAGTAGTTTGGCATTTTCGTCGCTGAGTGCGCGCAGATTTTCTTCGCCGACAGAAGCCACTTTGAGCTTGTTCATCAGGCTCTTCGACTCGAGCTGATACTGGTCGCGCTCGGCTTCGGCAGTGGCAATGCGCTGCTCGAGCTGTTGCGCCTTTTCTTTGAAGATATTCTTTTGCTGGTCGGCGGTTTGGGCACGTTGACGCAGCTCGTCGACCTTGGTTTTAGCCTCGGCGAGTTGCTTCTCGGCGGCGAGTTTCGACTTTTCGATTTCCATGAGTTGTCCCTGCTGATTGGAGCGGAAACGGTCGATGGCGTCAGCACTAATCTTGGCGACATAGTCGGAAATCGTTGTGCCGAAGAGTTGCTGCACGTATTGTTTTTCGGCAGCGATATCGATGTTGTGACGCGCATATTCGGGCAAGGTGGCATTGAGAATCTCGATAACTTTATCGACAATTTCGTTAGCCATAGCCTCGTCGACATTCCGTGCGGCATCGACGGTGGCAGGCGCCGCAGCGGCGGGCTCTTCCACCTTCTTAAACGGGTTGATATAAGGCGTTGAGTGATGGGTGGTTATCTCATCATCATCTTTTTCGTCGTATTCGTCGGAGAAGCCGAAAAGGCGCTTAAACACATTCATAGCTCTACAAAGTTTAGTCGTTTTTAATAATATCGGGTTTTACCACAATGCCGAGACCGGTTCTACCGTTGATGCCGATAGAAAGCGGCTCGTCGAAATGAACGATTCTGACAAAGTCGGATTCGTAGGTAGCAGGGAGTGCATCAAGGAACTCCAATTCGTAGACATCGTCGACGTTACGCGGGTCGACGGTGAAGTAGCCGACGCCGAACGACGTGAGGTTTTGGAAGAAATGCGTACCTTGGCTCGGCTCAATGCGATAGGTCGGCAAAGCCGCCTCGACGATGAGACGCGCCGCGGAGATATGCGGCCACTTTACGGGGATGCCCAAAGCACTGTCGCTCGAGCCCCAGCGTCCGGGGCCGATGAGCAGGTATGGCTGTTCGCGGTCCATAAAGCCGCGGTTGATTTTCTCGATTTCGCGCGCAATGGCGGGATTGTTGAACGACGAGAAATTCTTCGCCTTGACGTAGACGATGTCTCTGACGTTGTCCATCGTTCCGTGGCCGAGCGCCGTGGTGGTTTTCAGCAGGAGTCGACTCGAGTCGGTTTCCATAATCTTTTCGTCGAGCATCTCTTTGCGGTCGACAATCGGGCGAATTTGCAGCCAATAGATGGCACCTTTACTGTCACCGTTGATGTCGATATTGCCGGCAAACTCGATTTCGACGGGACGGCGCATTTCGCGTTCGCCCTCGGAGAGCATAAAGTCAACCACGCTGGCAAGCGGGAACACGTTGTGCTGCAGCACGTTGGCAAACGTCACGACTTTTCGCCCGAAGCCGAAATCGCTGTCGCGAATAATCTGGTCCGCAGGGTCGAAGGTCGAAACCATATATTTGAGGCGTCCGTCTTTGGCGGCATCTTGCACGCGGAGTTTGAGGATGTTGTCGCCGTCGTCGACCGAGAAGTTGCTCGTATAGTTTTTGGTGTCGAGCGCGTAGAATTGCGTCTGCGTGTCGCGAAGCGCCAAGTCGAGCGTGCTTGTTTGGAGCACTTTGTCGGGATGTCGCGGCGAGAAACGCAAAGCGAGCCCGCCGTCGACGATATATTTACCCAGCCCGACGGCGACTTCAGCCACACCGTCTTCGGGCTGCTCGTCGTTGATGGGATAGTAGTTGAGCGAACGCCCGACGCCGGAGAACGAAGGATAGTAGCACCCGTCCTGGTCCTTGCCGACGACTTCTTGGATGATGATAGCCATCTTTTCTTGGTCGATGAGGTTGCTCGTGGCTGTCATATATGCCTTACTGTCGGCAAAGAACACCGATGCGTAGACGCCTTTGATGGCGTTTCCGAGCAGGCGCAACATCTCGAAGCGGTCGTCGACGTGAGGAATCATATAGGTCGAATAGATTCCGGCAAAAGGCTGGTAGTGCGAGTCTTCGAGCAAACTCGAACTGCGGATTGCCAACGGCTTGTCGACCACTTCGAACAGGGCGAAGAAGTCTTCGGTGAGATAGCGCGGCAAATTGGCTTCGAGGAATCGGTCGAGGATTTGCTCGTCGGGGATGTCGGAGAGCGCTATCGGATAGAGATTGTTCTCCTCCATAAAGTCGTCGAAAATGTCCGTACAGAGCACAATCGTGCGCGGAATCTGCAGGGTGACGCCCTCGAAATTGTCGCAGATGGGATATTTCTTGATAATCGAGTCGATGAATGCCAAGCCTCTACCCTTTCCGCCCAACGAGCCTTGCCCGATGCGCGCAAAGTTGGAATAATAGTCGAATCGGTCTTTCTTGAAGATGGCAACGACGCCGCGGTTTTTCATCTTGCGATATTTCACTATCAAGTCGAAGAAAAACTGCTTAACCTCGGGCGCCTCTTCGATGTTGCGGAATCGATGGGCTTGGATGATTTCGGCGATGGGGAACATTGCACGCGAATAGAGCCAACGCGAGATGTCATTGCGCGAGGCGTGGTAGAGCAACGATTCGGCGGGGATGTCGAACACCTTGTTCTGGAAATCCTTCAAGTTGTTGATGCGCATCACCTCTTCGCCGGTCTGCGGATTGCGAATGATGAATGTGCCGAAGCCGAAATTGTCGTTGATGGCGTTACCCAAATCGACGGGAAATTTTTTGCTGTTTTTGTCGAGAAACGACGCTCCGATGGCTTGTGCATGCTCGGCATTGCAGGTCTCCGACGACTCGATGATGATGGGCACATACGGGTCGCGGCGGCGAATTTCTTGCGCGAGTTTGATGCCTGCCATCTTGTCTTTTGCGCCATCGACTGAGAACGACACGTCGGTGATTACGCCGAGGATGTTGTTCTGATATTTGTCGTAGAGCGACATCGCCTCTTCGTAGGTACGAGCGAGCACCACTTTTGGACGCGCACGCATACGCAACATTTGTTCGTGCTCGTTAAGCGCTTCGGTGGAGAATATGAGCGACTGCTTGAGCAGGTATTTGTAGAGATGCGGCAGCACCGACGAGTAGAAGCGGACGGAATCTTCGACGAGGATGATGGTCTGCAGCCCGACTTCGAGCACGTCGTTGTCGGCGTTCATCTTGTCTTCGATAAGCTTGATGATAGCGAGCAGCAGGTCGACGTTGCCGAGCCAACTGAAGACGTAGTCGACGCCCGAGAAGTCTTCGTTGGCGAGTCGTCGCGACACTTCGCGCGAGAACGGCGTGAGCACGACGAACGGAATCTGCGGATACAATTGGTCGCAGCGCTTCGCCTCGCGGAATGTTTCGCCAATGTCGACGCCGGGCATGGCTATGATTAAGTCGTAGCCTTTGACGCTGAGTTCGTGAAACGCTTCTGCAAAGCCGTTGACTTGCTTGACGCGCGGAGGCGAGCTGAGGTTGAGAGATGTATATTCAAAGTAGAGTTGCTCTTCGACGCGCCCGTCTTCTTCCATCATAAAGGCATCGTAGGGCGAAGCTACGAGAAGGACGTTGTAGATTCGCCGCTGCATAAGATTTTGGAACGCTGTATCGCGAAGGTATAATTGACTAAGTTGAGCCTCGTTCATCGACGTTAACAGATTTTCCCACAAATATAATAAGAAATCGTCAAAAACGTATGTTTTTGTGCGGCAAATCGGTGCTGAGGTTGCAAAAAAACAAAAAAAGCCGCCGGAAAGGATTCCGACGGCTTTGTAATATCAATCGAACTACTCGATTATTCAGCAGCAGCTTCAGTAGCGGGAGCTTCAGCAGCAGGTGCTTCGACAGCGGGCGCTTCAGCCTTGGGAGCTGATTTGCGCGAGCGGCGAGTGCGACCTGATTTCTTGGTCTCAGCCGGTTTGAGCATGCTTTCGTTGTAGTCAACGAGTTCGATGAAGCAAGTCTTAGCGTTGTCACCGAGACGGTTGCCGGTTTTGAGGATACGAGTGTAACCACCGGGACGATTAGCAATCTTCTGAGAGATGTTTTGGAAGAGTTCGGTGACAGCAGCTTTGTCTTGGAGATAACTGAAGACAACGCGGCGGTTGTTGGTTGAATCAACTTTAGCGCGGTTGATGATGGGCTCGGCGTATTTGCGGAGCGCTTTAGCCTTAGCAAGTGTAGTGAAGATTCTCTTGTGTGTGATGAGCGAAATAGTCATGTTCGACAACATCGCATCAAGATGAGCCTTCTTGCGGCTTAAATGGTTTACTTTTTTATTATGTCTCATTGTTATTATTCTTTATCTAATTTATATTTTGAAATATCCATTCCAAACGACAGGTTCAGACTGGCGAGCAACTCATCGAGCTCAGTGAGCGACTTTTTACCGAAGTTGCGGAACTTGAGCAAGTCGGTTTTGTTGTATTGAACGAGTTCGCCGAGAGTCTCAACTTCAGCGCTTTTGAGGCAGTTGAGGGCGCGAACGGAGAGCTCCATATCAACGAGTTTCGACTTGAGAAGTTGACGCATGTGAAGCACTTCTTCGTCAAATTCTTCGTTACCATCGGTTTCAGTGGTTTCGATAGTGATTTTTTCGTCACTAAAGAGCATGAAGTGATAGATAAGAATTTTAGCGGCTTCTTTGAGAGCGTCTTTCGGGTTAATCGAGCCGTCGGTAGTGATTTCGAGGACGAGTTTTTCGTAGTCTGTCTTCTGCTCAACACGGTAGTTTTCCACTGTGTATTTCACATTGACAATCGGGGTGTAGATAGAGTCGATTGCGATAACGTCAATCGGATCGTTGGGATTTACGTTTTCGTCGGCGATAACGTAACCTCTACCCTTGTTAATAGTGAAATCCATGGTGAAAGAAGCGACTGTCGGGTCGAGGTGGCAAATGACGAGGTCGGGGTTAAGCACCTCGAACGATGTCAATTCTTTGCCCAAATCGCCGGCTGTCAGGACTTCCTTTCCCGATACGATAATTTTTGCAGAGGCAACATCGTCGGTATCACCGAGATGCTTAAACCTAACCTTCTTGAGGTTAAGGATTATGTTAGTTACGTCTTCAATCACGCCGGGGATGGTAGCGAACTCGTGTTGCACGCCATCGATGCGGATAGAAGATATAGCATAACCCTCGAGCGACGAAAGGAGGATGCGACGCAACGCATTGCCGACAGTTACGCCGTAGCCCGGTTCCAATGGACGAAACTCAAACTTGCCGAAGTGGTTATCGGCCTCGAGCATTAATACTTTATCGGGTTTTTGAAATGCTAAAATAGCCATGGATATTTACAATTTATTATTTAGAATACAACTCGACGATAGACTGTTCCTTGATGTTTTCAGGGATGTCTTCACGCTGCGGGTGGTGCAAGAGTTTGCCACCTTTAACATTCTCATCCCATTCGAGCCAAGGATATTTGCTGTGGTTGAAGCCTGCCAACGAATCTGCGATAACTTCGAGCGATTTAGATTTCTCGCGAACAGCAACAATTTGTCCGGGTTTGAGTGAATAAGAGGGGATGTTAACGACTTTACCATCGACAGTGATGTGACGGTGGCTAACGAGCTGACGAGCAGCGGCACGCGAAGGAGCGATGCCGAGGCGATAAACTACGTTGTCGAGGCGAGCCTCAAGCAATTGCAAAAGGATTTCGCCGGTGACACCTTTGGTGCGCTCTGCTTTGTCGAAGAGGTTACGGAACTGACGTTCCAAAACGCCGTAGGTGTATTTTGCTTTTTGTTTTTCGCGCAATTGGTTGCCATACTCTGAAGATTTTCTGCGCTTGTTGGCACCATGCTGACCCGGCGCGTAATTTTTCTTGCTAAGCACTTTATCTTCGCCGAAAATAGGTTCGCCGAATTTTCTTGCTATCTTTGACTTAGGTCCGGTATATCTTGCCATTTCTAAATTCTATTAATAATATTAAAGTTTGCGAATCCTGTCAGTGCAGCCGCGATTGCAGAGAGGTGGTTGAATGCAATCTTTCACTTAAGAACTCAGATAAAAAATTTGTTAGAGCGATTATACTCTTCTTCTCTTAGGAGGACGACAACCGTTGTGTGGAAGCGGAGTGACGTCGATGATTTCAGTTACCTCGATGCCTGCACCTGCGATAGTACGGATTGCAGACTCGCGACCGTTGCCCGGTCCTTTTACATAGGCTTTCACTTTGCGAAGACCCAAATCGTAAGCAACTTTTGCGCAATCTTGCGCTGCCATTTGTGCTGCATACGGAGTGTTCTTCTTAGAGCCACGGAAGCCCATTTTGCCCGCCGACGACCAAGAGATTACTTGACCTTCGCTGTTGGCTAAGCACACGATAATGTTGTTGAAAGAGGAGTGTACATGGAATTGACCCATTGCGTCAACTTTGACGTTTCTCTTCTTTGCTGCGACTGTTTTCTTTGCCATACTTTAATGTTATTTAGTAGCTTTTTTCTTGTTTGCAACTGTTTTCTTGCGACCCTTACGAGTACGTGCGTTGTTCTTGGTGCTCTGACCGCGAACGGGCAAGCCCAAACGGTGACGGATGCCACGGTAGCAACCGATGTCCATCAGACGCTTGATGTTCAATTGTACTTCGCTGCGGAGGTCACCCTCTACTTTATATTCGGCGCCGATTACTTCGCGCACTTTTGCAGCCTGGGCGTCTGTCCAGTCCTGTACCTTGATATCTTTATCGACACCGGCCGCTGCCAATATCTTATTGGCTGAGCTACGACCGATACCAAAAATATAGGTCAGGGCAATTTCTCCTCTCTTGTTTTGGGGTAAATCTACACCAACAATTCTTACTGCCATAAACTATTTTTCTTTTTTTAAATTCAAGGTACTAACCTTGACGTTGTTTATACTTAGGATTCTTTTTGTTAATAACGTAAACGCGGCCTTTTCTTCTTACTATTTTTGAGTCGGCTGTGCGCTTCTTTACTGATGCTCTAACTTTCATATCTGATTCGTTTTTTATTTGTATCTGAAAGCAATTCGACCTTTTGTCAAATCGTAGGGCGACATTTCTACTTTTACTTTGTCGCCGGGTAAAATTTTAATGTAGTGCATTCGCATTTTGCCGGAGATATGGGCGATGATTTGATGCCCGTTTTCCAACTCTACGCGGAACATTGCGTTGCTGAGTGCCTCTACGATAACTCCGTCTTGTTCTATTGACGCTTGTTTTGCCATATAGTTTTGTTTCGTTTTATGATTTATCTTTGTTCAACACTTGGTCGATGTAATCGAATGTCGACAGTATGTCGGCGTGTTCGCCGCGAATAGCCACGGTGTGCTCGAAATGAGCCGACGGACGGCGGTCGCGGGTGCGGCATGTCCAGCCGTCGCTTTCTATCACCACGTTTTTGCTGCCGAGGTTAATCATCGGCTCGATGGCGATGCACATTCCGTTTTTCAACAGAGCGCCGACGCCTCGGCGTCCGTAGTTGGGCACTGCCGGGTCTTCGTGAAGACGGCGACCGATGCCGTGTCCGGTGAGTTCGCGAACGACGCTGTAGCCTCGACTTTCGCAGTAGGTCTGCACGGCGTTGCCGATGTGACCGATGCGATTGTTTTCAACGGCTTGCTCGATACCGAGGTAAAGAGCCTCACGCGTTGTGGCGAGCAGCTTTTCGACTGCCGGATCGACTTCTCCGACGGTGAAGGTGAAGGCAGAATCGCCGTTGAATCCGTTCAAAACGACACCGCAGTCGATGCTGATGATGTCGCCGTCGCGGAGGGTTTGGTTCGACGGTATGCCGTGAACGACCACCTCGTTGACCGACGTACAGATGCTGGCGGGGAAACCGCCGTAGCCCAGGAAGCCGGGTCGTGCACCGTTGTCGTTGATGTATTCGTGAGCTATGCGGTCGAGCTTCAGCGTTGTAATCCCCGGGGCAATCCATTTGGCAAGTTCGCCAAGCGTCTTACCTACCAGGAGATTACTTTGACGCATCATCTCTATTTCTTCATCTGTCTTCAGATAAATCATACCGTTTGTTACCGTTTGTTAGTAGGCACTACCGGTTGTACGTCCCTTCAATTTTCCACTCTTGAGCATACCATCGTAGTGGTGCATCATCAAGTGGCTCTCGATTTGCGAGAGAGTGTCGAGCACAACGCCAACCATAATGAGGAGCGACGTGCCGCCGAAAAATTGAGCGAAACTTTGGTTTACACCACAAATTCTGGCGAATGCCGGCATAATTGCTACGATACCGAGGAAGATAGAGCCGGGCAGGGTGATTCTCGTAAGGATTGTGTCGAGATACTCAGCAGTGCTCTTACCGGGTTTAACGCCCGGGATAAATCCGTTATTGCGTTTGAGGTTGTCAGCCATATCGTTCGGGCGAACTGTGATGGCTGTGTAGAAATAGGTAAACGCAACAATCATAATAAAGTAGACGAAATTATACCAGAAACCCGACATGTCGGTCATAGCGCGCACGAATGAGCTGCCTTCGCCTCTTGCACCGAATCCGGCAAGAGTGACGGGGATGAACATAATTGCTTGCGCAAAGATGATAGGCATCACACCTGCAGCATTGACTTTCAAGGGGATGAATTGGCGAGCGCCACCATATTGCTTGTTGCCGACGATACGCTTAGCATATTGTACGGGCACTTTGCGTGTGCCTTGAACGAGCAACACAGCGCCGATGATTACGGCAAAGAGGAGCACGATTTCGACAACGAACATCACCAAACCGCCTTGAGCTGTGGTCAAACGGTTGGTAAATTCTTGAGTCAAGGCTCCCGGGAGACGAGCGATGATACCCACCAAGATAATGAATGAGATACCATTGCCGACGCCCTTGTCGGTAATCTTTTCGCCGAGCCACATGATAAACATAGAGCCTGCAGCGAGGATAACGGTCATATAAGCCATTGTCCAGACTCCGAAGTGGGCGCTTCCGCCTGCGCTATTGACTTGCACCTGGAGGTTAACCAAATAAGCGGGAGCCTGAAGGATAAGGATGAGCACCGTCAGGTAGCGCGTATATTGGTTGATCTTCATATGGCCGCTCTCGCCTTCTTGTTGCAATTTGCGGAACTGCGGAAGAACCATACCCAAAAGTTGGATAACGATCGACGCAGTGATGTACGGCATAATACCGAGCGCAAAAATTGAGGCTTGCGAGAACGCACCTCCTGAGAACATGTCCAAAAGTTGCATCAAGCCGCTGTCGGTAAAGTTACGCAGAGCGTCCAATTCGTTTGGGTTGATACCCGGCAAAACCACGTAACAACCCACACGATAGACAACGACTAATAGAAAAGTTACGACAATACGCTTGCGCAAATCTTCTATTTTGCTGATGTTCTTTATTGTTTCAATGAACTTCATTGCTTAGAGTTTTTGGATAGTACCACCGGCAGCAACGATAGCTTCTTCTGCTTTTTTCGAGAAAGCGTGAGCCTTAACTTCGAGTTTAGCAGTCAAAGAGCCGTTACCAAGGATTTTCACCAATTTCTTGCCGTTAACATAGCCGGCTTCAATGAGTTCAGCCACACCGATTGAAGTGAGGTTTTTAGCAGTAGCAAGTTCTTCGAGCGTGCTAAGGTTGATGGCCTTATATTCAACACGGTTGATGTTTTTGAAACCGAATTTAGGCACGCGGCGTTGCAACGGCATCTGACCACCCTCGAAACCGATTTTGCGAGAGTAACCCGAACGTTGTTTAGCACCTTTGTGACCACGAGTAGATGTGCCACCCATACCGGAGCCCGGTCCGCGACCTACTCTTCTGCGTTTGCCTGTGGAACCAACAGCCGGTTTTAAATTACTTAAATCCATATTCGATAGTTGTTTTAAGCGTTCGTAACTTCTACGAGGTGACGAACTCGTTTAACCATACCCAAGATGTCGGGAGTGTCTTGCTTCTCGACAACTTGATTCATTTTTCTCAAGCCAAGTGCATCAAGAGTGTTCTTTTGCACTTTCGGGCAGTTGATTCTGCTTTTTATTTGTTTAATCTTAATAGTAGCCATAATCGATATTATTAACCATTAAACACAACATTGAGACTCACACCGCGGTTCTGAGCCACATCCATCGGGCTGCGCATTTCGTCGAGAGCGGCGAAAGTAGCTTTCACGAGGTTGTGGGGGTTAGAACTACCCTTCGACTTAGCGAGCACGTCGGTGATGCCGGCGCTCTCCAAAACGGCACGCATAGAACCACCGGCTTTCAGACCGGTACCTTGCGATGCAGGCTTGAGGATGATGCGCGAGCCGCCGAATTTGGCTGCTTGTTCGTGAGGAATAGTGCCTTTGTGAACCGGCACACGGATAAGGTTCTTCTTCGCTGCTTCTACGCCCTTGGCAATTGCTGCGGTAACTTCGTTGGCTTTACCGAGGCCGTAGCCTACGATGCCGTTTTCGTTACCGACAACAACGATTGCAGAGAAGCTGAACGCACGACCACCTTTGGTTACTTTTGTAACGCGGTTGATTGCAACGAGGCGGTCCTTCAATTCGATATCGTTAGTGGATTTTACTCTGTTATTTTTCATTTCCGTGACAATTAAAATTTAAGACCTGCGTTGCGTGCTGCATCAGCCAACGATTTAACTCTGCCGTGGAAGAGGTAGCCATTGCGGTCGAACACTACTGACTCGATGCCCGCTGCTTTTGCGCGCTCTGCAATCAGTTCGCCTACCTTTGCTGCTATCTCCGATTTTTTGCCTTGTGCATCGACTGCTTTCGACGATGCAGATGCGATTGTTACACCTTTTGTGTCGTCAACAAGTTGAACATAGATGCTCTTATTGCTTCTGAACACAGTCATGCGCGGACGCTCAGCAGTGCCTGAGATTTTGCCACGAATGCGTGTCTTGATTTTATTTCTTCTGTCTTGCTTCGTTATCATAATCTTCTCATTTTACTATTTAGCACTTGCTGATTTACCGGACTTGCGACGAATAATTTCGCCAACAAACTTGATACCTTTGCCTTTGTAAGGTTCGGGCTTGCGGAGCGAACGAATCTTAGCGCAAACTTGACCGAGGAGCTGCTTGTCGGCACTCTCGAGGATAATCAACGGGTTTTTGTTACGTTCCGACTTAGCTTCTACCTTAACTTCAGCAGGCATCTTGAAATAAATAGCGTGAGAATAGCCCAACGAAAGTTCGAGCACTTGACCTGTAGCGTTGGCACGATAACCTACGCCGACGAGTTCCATTTCTTTCTTGTAGCCTTCCGAAACACCTACAACCATATTGTGAATCAAGGCGCGAACGAGTCCGTGGTGAGCGCGGTGCTCGCGGTCGTCGCTCGGACGAGTCACTACGATGTGGCCGTCTTCTTCTTTCACTGTAAGGTCAGAGTGAATCTGTTGCTTAAGTTCGCCTTTCGGGCCTTTTACTGTTACTACGTTGCCGTCTACTTTTACTGTTACTCCGGCAGGTATTGCGATGGGTAATTTACCTATTCTTGACATAATTAATACCTCCTTCTGATTAATAGATGTAACATAGAACTTCGCCACCGATTTTTTGCTCTTTAGCCTCTTTGTTGGTCATAATACCGCGTGAGGTAGAGAGGATAGCGATGCCTAAGCCGTTCAACACTCTCGGCATATCTTTATAGCCGGTATACTTACGGAGACCCGGACGCGAAACGCGTTGCAGGCTCTTGATTGCGTTTACTTTGTTTACGGGGTCGTACTTGAGCGCAATCTTGATGATTCCACCCGGAGTTTCGCCCTCTACAAATTTGTAGTTAAGGATGTAACCCTTTTCGAAGAGAATTTTTGTAATCTCTTTCTTCAAGTTCGAAGCAGGCACTTCTACAACACGGTGGTTGGCAGAAATTGCGTTCCTCAATCTTGTCAAATAATCTGCTATTGGATCAGTCATATTGAAAATTGTTTTAAATTGATCCGGAACGTTTCCGGACAATATTTAATACTAATAACTCTTTGTCGTTTGTTACCAACTTGCTTTCTTAACGCCGGGGATTAAGCCTGCAGAGGCCATTTCCCGGAACTGAATTCTCGAAATGCCAAATTGGCGCATGTATCCTTTGGGACGACCGGTGATTTTGCAACGATTGTGCATACGGATGGGGTTTGCGTTCTTTGGAATGTCTTGCAACTTTTGAGCGGCAGCGAATGCAGCATCGGGGTCGCCTGTGTTGACAATCTTCTTGAGTTCAGCACGCTTTTTAGCATATTTGGCTGCGAGTTTGGCTCTCTTTACTTCGCGAGCCTTCATTGATTCTTTTGCCATACCTGATTATTTAGCGTTTTTAAACGGTAAACCGAAATGTTTGAGCAGTGCGTAACCTTCTTCGTCGGTCTTTGCAGTGGTAACGAACGTGATGTTCATACCCATCAATTTCGAAATCGAGTCGATAAGATCGG
>JBJEDP010000326.1:0-2860 GCA_051872175.1 Candidatus Limisoma sp. | reverse complement strand
CGTGGCTAACGACATCGTGGAAGCTCTTAAAAATTGGGAAAGGGAAGAATAATGGAGAAACTAACTCTATATCACGGCTCAACCGACATTGTCGAACGCCCGTTAGTCAGTATCGGCAGAAAAGACTTGGACTTCGGCCCGGGCTTTTACCTTACGCCCTTGCACGAACAAGCATCTCAATGGGCAAAACGGACTATGACTATCCGTAAATCAGCACAAGCCATCGTCAATGCCTACGAGTTTACTCTTCCAACAGGCTGCAACATCAAACGTTTTGATGCATACGACAAGGAATGGCTCGACTTTATTGTTGATAGCCGAAAGGGCAAATGTCCATGGGAGGGGTATGACATAATTGAAGGCGGTGTTGCCGACGACCGTGTCATCGATGCCGTCGAAGCCTATATAAATGGTTATGCCGATGTGGAACACACTTTGCGTCAGTTGGTCTACCACAAGCCCAATTATCAAATCTGCATACTTAATCAGCAAATAGCTGACGAATGTCTTCAATACAAATCAAACGAAAGGGTGTAATTATGTTGGATTTCTTGCTCTGGAATAAAATTGCACGTATCATTTTGCAGTTGGCTGAGACGCTTAACATTTCGACCGACAGGGCTTTGCAGATTTTCTACGACTCGGATGTCTGCAAGATGCTGCACGACCCCGAACTTGGCTTGCATCTGATGAGCGACACTTATATCGTAAACGACTTGATTGCCGAACTGCGCAACAAGCAATAGACGACGCACATAAAAGATGGTGTATCAAAATAAGACTTTTGACACACCTTCTCGTTTGCTATCTCATCAGAATAATTCGAGGATATACCCCGTAGCCGTAATATTCATCAAACGGAGTGGTAGCAGAAAAAGGAATCAGGAATCAGGAATCAGGAATCAGGAACCTGAAATCGGTCAATAACCGCGCCGACGGCGTCTACTATCGACACATTGCGCTGCAGGCGCTATCGCAACAATGTTGCCAATTGGGCTATGGCTTTCTGCGCGGAGGCTTTTTCGTAGAGTATTCGGTAGACGCAGTCGAGGATGGGCATATCCACGCCATACTGTTTGTTGATTTCGTGGATACACTTTGTGCCGTAGTAGCCTTCTGCCACCATTTCCATCTCCATCATCGCCGCTTTTACGGAGTAGCCGCGTCCGATATAGGCGCCGAAATTGTGGTTGCGACTGAACTTGCTGTACGACGTTACCAATAAATCGCCCAGGTAGACCGAGTCGCAAATGTTGCGCTCGCCGCCGCACACTGCCTTCAAGAATTTGTCCATCTCGCGTATCGAGTTCGACACAAACATCGCCAAAAAGTTGTCGCCAATTTTCAAGCCGTAGATTATTCCGGCAGCGATGGCGTAGACGTTCTTAAGCACGGCGCCGTACTCAATACCGCTGACGTCGGTCGACGTAACCGCGCTCATTGCGTTTCCGCGAATGCAAGCGGCAAATGCTTCCGCCTTATCGAGGTCGCTGCAGCCGATTGTCAGGTAACTCTGACGACCGAGCGCAACCTCTTCGGCATGGCAAGGACCGCCGATAACGACCTCGCACTCGGGGGCGATGCCGTAGAAGTCGGTCATATAGTTGGTGACGATAGCATTTTCGTCGGGCACGATGCCCTTGACGGCGCTGACAATGTTTTTGCCGCTCAGGTCGACCGTAATTTTCTTAAGGTGCTCCTTGATGTAGGGCGAAGGCATCGCCAGCAGAAGCGTGTCGGCTTTGCTGCACACATAGTTGATGTCCGACGAAAATTCGATACGACTTGTGTCGAACTGAATGTCGGAGAGATACGTCGGGTTATGCCCCATCCGCATGAAGTCGGCTATGCGGTCGTCGCGGCGCATATACCACATTATGGTCTGCTCGTTCTGCAGTAGAAGTTTTGCCAGGGCGGTAGCCCAACTGCCACCACCCATAACGGCAATTTTGCCCGGGAATCCCATTATTCTATTATATTCTTGGTTACTGGATTATTAAGTCGCGAAATTATTTCGCTTTTTCCACCCATTCGCCGACTTGGTCGAGCGTAGGATTAGTCAGTTCGAGTTTATATTTTTTGTTGAGTCCGCAAAGGTCTTGCTGGAGTTTGCCGGGCTTGGCGTCAGCCAGACTTGCCGCAGTGAGGTAGCCGGCTTTCTGGATGGCAGGCACCCATTCTGCGGGCACGCCCAATGCCTCGTAAGCCTCGGGCTTGTCGCGACGCACGGTCTTTTCGGGACGCATCTGCGGGAAGAACAGCACTTCTTGAATGGTTGTTTGTCCGGTCATAAGCATCACCAAGCGGTCCATACCGATACCCATACCCGACGTGGGAGGCATACCGTATTCGAGCGCACGGATGAAGTCTTTGTCGATAATCATCGCTTCGTCGTCGCCCTTTTCGCTCAGACGCATTTGCTCTACGAAGCGCTCATATTGGTCAATCGGGTCGTTAAGCTCGGAATATGCGTTGCAAAGTTCTTTTCCGTTGACCATCAATTCGAAACGCTCGGTGAGTTCGGGGTTGTTGCGGTGGCGCTTCGTCAGCGGCGACATTTCTATCGGGTAGTCGATGATAAACGTCGGCTGGATGTAGTTGCCTTCGCACTTTGCGCCGAAGATTTCGTCGATAAGTTTACCCTTACCCATTGTTTCGTCGACTTCAACGTCGATTTGCTTGCACACGTTGCGGAGTTGTTGCTCGTTCATGCCGGTGATGTCGATGCCGGTAAATTCTTTGATGGAGTCAATCATCGTAACGCGGCGGAACGGAGCCTTGAAGCTGATTGTGTTGTCGCCGACCTTCACTTCCGTCGTGCCGTTGACGTCCATACAAATCTTTTCGAGCATATTTTCGG